>DVJJ01000004.1 GCA_018716875.1 Candidatus Avoscillospira avistercoris | reverse complement strand
TCACCCTTGCATGACTTTTTGTTGCAAAAAGTCGGCTTTCTCCACAAACTTGAAATGAGGTGAACCCCCTGTGAATTCAAAAACCCTGATGTACATCCTCAAACGAATTCTGCTGGCGATTTTGACCGTATGGGTGGTGATCACCGTGACGTTTTTTGTCACGCGCATCATCCCCGGCGGCCCGTTCCTCAGCGAGAAAGCCGTCTCCCCTGCCGCCCAGGCTGCCATGGAAGCCAAATACGGTCTGGACAAATCGCCGTTTGAGCAGTACATCACCTACCTGAAAGACGTTCTTACCAGACTGGACTTTGGTCCCTCCTTAAAGCAGCGCGGCCGCGATGTGATTGACATCATCGCTGACGGTTTGGCCGTCTCCGCCAAGCTGGGCGTCATTGCCGCCGCCAGTGCCGCCGTGGTGGGTATCGTCCTGGGTTCCATTGCCGCCCTGCGCCGCAACAAGCTCATCGATAAGATCATTATGGTCATCACCACGGCTTTCGTCTCCATGCCCTCCTTTATTATGGGCTCGCTGCTGCTGACGCTCTTTGCCGTCAAGCTGGCCGTTCTTCCGGCCAACGGCACCACGACTTCCGGCCTGATTCTGCCGGTGGTGACCCTGGCCCTGTACCCCGCCGCCTACATTACCCGTCTGACCCGCTCCTCCATGCTGGATGTGCTGGGTCAGGACTACATCCGCACCGCCCGGGCCAAGGGCGTACGCCGACATCTGGGAGACCGACGAGGGCGGCAACTTCGTCAACCCTGACGCTACCCTGAATGTCCAGGCTCCCGATGACAAGACCCTGGTTGTCACCCTATCTACCCCCGTTTCCTACTGGAACGAGCTGCTGGCCTTCCCCACCTACTACCCTGTCCGTGAGGATGTGGTTGCTGACGAGTCCTGGGCCACCGATCCCTCCACCTACGTTTCCAACGGCGCCTATTCTCTGACCGGCTGGGAGCACAACAGCGTCATCACCCTGACCAAGAACGAGCACTATGTGGACGCTGACAAAGTCACCATGCCTCAGATTGACTTCTATCTGTCCGATGACACCAACAACATGCTGACCAACTTCGAGAACGGCAGCTGGCAGCTCATCGACAGCGTGCCCAACAACGAGATTGCCAACCTGCAGGCCAACTATCCCGACGAGTATTTCGTTGAGGGCCAGATCGGCACCTACTACGTCTGCTGGAACATCAACGAGGACATTCTGCCTGAGGGCTCCGGCCTGACCGGCGTCGAGGCTGAGAATGCCAAGGCAGAGATCCGCAACGCCATTTCCCTGCTGTTCGACCGCAACTACATTGTGGAGAGCGTGGCCCAGGGCGGCCAGGTTCCCGCTTCCTCCTTCGTTGCCATGGGCATCACCAATGCCGACGGCAGCCAGTTCTATGAGACCGCCGGCGGCAACGACTACCCCGGCTACTTCGATGTTTCCGCCGAGGCCTACACCTCCAACTGGGACACCGCCATGGAGACTCTGAAGAAGTACTATGACTTTGACGAGTCCACCGGTATGTTCACCAACTTCCCCTCCATGACCTACCTGTACAACACCGACGATTCCCACAAGGCCATCGGTGAGTATCTGTCCGGTGTTCTGGCCGGCGTGGGCATCACCCTGAACCTGGAGAACCAGGAGTGGAACACCTTCCTGAACACCCGTAAGGACGGCGGTTACTCCATCGCCCGTAACGGCTGGCTGGCCGACTACAACGATCCCATCTCCTTCCTGGATATGTGGACTTCTGGCTCCGGCAACAACGACGTCCAGTACGGCAAGGGCGACCATGCCGCTGTGGCCGGTTACAGCCTGGATCTGACCCCCTACGGCATCGACTACAAGGTGGAGAATGCCACCTGGGCCGAGACCTATGACGTGCTGATTTCCGAGATCAAGTCCTGCACCGACAACAACACCCGTTACGATCTGATGCACCTGGCCGAAGATATGATCATGGAGACCGGCTGCATCGTGCCCCTGTACTTCTACACCGACATTTACATGCTGGACAGCAGTGTCAAGGGCTTCTACTCCAACCCCCTGGGCTACAAGTACTTCATGTACTGCACCATCGAGGGCTAATTGGAAGTATCTTCATAAAAATTGCCCGGAGCCAAACGGCTCCGGGCTTTTTTGTTCTGCAATCAAAAAGGCCGCCGTCCACCACCCGCCAGGGGTGGGGACGGCGGCCTTGCGGCTTTGCCGCGGGGATTGCGCCATCTGCGGATGGCGCTTAGAGACGCCAGGGGATTTCGCCCGCTGCGGCGGGCGGGTGTTTCGCTGGCTGCAGCCAGCGGGTATTTCGCGCCGTGCGCGGCGCGACCGGGGCGCTGCCCCTGGACCCCGCGATTTTTTGAAAAAAATCGAGTAAAACTTTTATTTTGCGGCGAACAGCTCTATAATGTGCAGCAGAATCTCCGTGGCCTTATCCATACGCTCCACGGTGATACACTCGGCGGTGCCGTGGAAGTTGAAACCGCCGGTACCCAGGTTGGGACAGGGCAATCCCATCCAGCTGAGCCGGGCGCCATCGGTGCCGCCGCGAACCGGAACCGCCACCGGCTCCAGGCCCGTTCTGCGGATGGCTTCCTGGGCCGTCTCCACCAGATGGAAGTGGGGCAAGATCTGCTCCATCATGTTGCGGTACTGGTCCTTCAGCGTCACAGTGACGGTGCCCGCACCGTACTTGTCATTGAGCCGCTTGGCTACCAACAGCAAATAGTCCTTTTTGTTCTGCTGCTTGTCGGCGTCGTGGTCCCGCAGGATGTACTCCAGCTTCGCTTCGTTGATATCGCCATTCAGATGGCACAGGTGGTAGAAGCCCTCCCGGCCCTCCGTATGCTCCGGACGCTCCATGACCGGCAGGGCCGCGTGGAACTCCATGGCCACATTGAGGGCGTTGATCATCTTGTCCTTGCTGTCGCCGGGATGGACCGAGAAGCCGCGAATCTCCACATCGGCGGAAGATGCGTTGAAGTTCTCATATTCAATGCCGCCCACATCGCCGCCGTCCACAGTATAGGCGTACTCAGCGCCGAACGCGGGAATATCGAAGCGGTCGGTGCCCTGTCCCACCTCTTCGTCGGGGGTGAAGCCGATGCACACTTTACCGTGGGCCATATTGCCGGACAGAAGCCGCTCCACCGCCGTCATAATCTCGGCTACACCGGCCTTGTCATCGGCGCCCAGCAAGGTGGTGCCGTCGGCGGTGATGAGCGTCTCCCCCTTTAAATCGGCCAGGAACGGGAATTTTTTCACCGTCAGCACCGTATCACCGCCCAAAACCACGTCGCTGCCGTCGTAGTTCTCATGAAGAATGGGGCTGACGTGCTCGCCAGGGGCATCGGGGGCTGTATCCATATGGGCAATCAGACCCAGGGCGGGCTTATCCTCACAACCGGGTGTGGCGGGGATGGAGCCGTAAACATAGCCGTTTTCATCTATGCGGGCGTCGGCAACGCCCATCTGGTGCAGTTCCTCCACCAGCAGCTTCGCCAAGTCCAGCTGGCGGGCCGTAGAGGGAAACGTCTCGCTCTTGGGATCTGAGGTGGTGTAAATTTTGGCGTAGCGGATCAGTCGTTCGTATGCTCTCATATTCCAAATGGTTCCTTTCCTGTAAAATCCGGACCCTCTGGCCCGATAGGACTACGTTACAACAGGAACCGCACTCTGTCAAGGCCACCGCCATCCGGCCAGGGTATTGGCCAATTTTTATAAAGCACGTCAGCGGCAGAATATAAAAAATCCCCGACCGCGATTGCAGTCGAGGATTGGCAGCGGGTGAAGGATTCGAACTACTATATTTTATAAAATTACAGTAAATTATTATAAATACAAGTATAAAATTCTGTATCTATCCCGAATTTTATTATTATCTTAAAATTAAGGTAAATCTATGATAATTGTTGTAAGGGAAAAAATAAGTGAAAATTTAGAACAGCAGCCCCACCTATTCCAGATGGGGCTGCTGCGTTATTTATCCAGTTCGTCCGGTTCGGTATCGGTATCCCCTACTTCGGCATCAACCTTGTCGCGGAACATTGCAATAGTTTTCTTGAGCCACTCCGGGATAGGAGCGCCCAGAGCACCAGCGTTTTCTACGATGGACCCTGCCTCCGTCAGGATGTACCAGACCAGCACCAGCGGGCAGAGGAAAACGGTATAATTAAACGGCAGCACAATAGGTGCATTCCCCAGCAGATGGCCCAAGGTGAGATCCAGGATGCCGGAGATCAGCACAGCCACGATACCGCCCAGTTTATGCCACAGGCCATTCCGAGCAGCCTGGCTGGACCAGTTCCCTGCCTGCATAGCTGCCGCACTGCCCGTCAGGTAGTCCAAGGCCATACACGCGATCCACGCTACCACCAGCCAGCCCATCCACCCCCACAAGGCAGTCAGGGCCGCACACACTGCCGCAAATGCTGCCTTAAAGGCGTTGATATTTTCCATGTTGCCCTCCTTAGTCATACAGGCCCATGCGGTCATTGATGACCAGGCCGCGCAGCATATGATACTCCAAGTCCAGCCCTGTGCCTGTACCGTTCAGCGCCCCCCTGTCCATGAGCTTCTGGACGGTGATCTTGGCCCAGTCCGGCACATCCTCCAGGTTTTTGTAAATTGTCAGTGTAGCGTCCTCTTTGGGATCTTCCGGCTCCGGCGCAGGGGTCTGGGACTGGATACCAAATCCGGAGACGATACCGGCAGCGATGGCCGTGGCCACGGCAGCCTTATTGGCCTGGTAGATCTCCATATCATCGGGATCGTCCAGGAAACAGACCTCCAGCAGCGCAGAGCTGACGCCCGCCGACCGGGCCGCCTGGATGACGTCGTAGTTTTTGCGCTTGACGCCGCGATTGGTCAGGCCCAGGGACGCAATATTTTTGCAAATGGCTTCCTCGACAGCTGTACCAGGCTCAGCCTGGGTGACGTAGCACTCGACACCCTTGGTCTTACCATCGCTGGCAGCACTGTCAAAGGCGTTAAAGTGGACCTCCAGCACATAGTTATAGTTGCTCCACTGGACATCCAGCTTTCCGGCCTTGAGATCAGCATAGGCATTGCGCTCCGTGGGATAGATGTCCACGTTGCAGATACCCGCCAACTGGGTGTCCAGATTGGACACAATGGCCCGTGTCTCGTCGGCTTCTTTCCAGGAGCCGGAGACGGCACCCGGATCACCGGCACCATGACCGGCGATCAAAAGCACGTTCAGCATATCGCATTCCTCCTTATTGGTGGGCTTGTCCTCCTGCTCCCCTGTCCAGATCAGCAGATAGTTATGGACAATGCGGGACGCCTTGAGGGCCTCGCCGTCAAAAATACACTGGGACGAGCCGCCGCCGTCCAGATTGATAGCCGTCTCGCAGCCCATCTCTACCAGTTCCTCGGCAATACCATCCAGGGATCGGTTGGCCTGTTCGCAAAGCAGGACAATGTCACCGTCTGCCGTTACGCCTACCGCCGACCGGGGCCGGTACCCCTCCAGGCCCACGGGTGCCGCCGCGCCGGTGGCTTTGCCGTCCCGCACCAGGACGGGATACGCCCCCAAAAAATCCGGAGCCTTGACGTTGTTACCGTAGGAGAACGTCATAGTGGTTCCTTTGATGCCGTAGCCGTAGGGGTTGCTGTTGGCCGACAGCACCTTGCCGTCCACGGTCAAATGGTTGATGGCCTGGAACTTTGCCATGTCATAGAGGCCGCCGTTGAGGATGTAAGTGCAGCCGGTCTCCTGCTGGATCGCGGTCATGGTCTTGCGGCCCGTGTTGACATACAGGCCAATTTTTGTAATCCGCTCATGCGGAATGCGTGTAATCATAGGTCACCGCCTTTCACAGGATGGGGTCGGTTACCCGGCCCCGTGTGGTTACTGCTTGCAGATAGCACGGAACATCACTTTGTCTCCGGCTGCAAACGCTGCGCACAGCGCTTTGTAGTTGCGGTCGATGATCTTGCCCACCTCGTCGTATTCCTTGGCCTGACCGGCAGCGTCCAGGGCCTCCCACTTGGCCTTGATGGCGGGGACGTCGATCTCCGCCAGCGCCTTATACTGGTGCTGGGGATTGCCCTTGATACCCTCCACAAAGAGGTTGGGCGCGATCTCCATGTCGCCCACCAGCTTGTCCCCGTCGGTGCGCTCCTCGTTTGCACACTGCCAGATGGTCCAAAGATAGTTTTTCAGCATAATTTTTCTCCTTTCAAATATCGGCGTGTTCGCCGTTGTTGACTACCATCGAATTCGGACAATTCCGTCGCCACCCATACCTTTATATGGTTTTCCATCTTTTTGATTATTGTCCACGAGGACTAAAGCCAGTCCACCACCACCGCCGGGAACTGTTGCATCTTCGCCATGACAGTCATCGTTGTGCATAGTGTATTTGGCTACAGCACCGCCCGCGCCGGGCTGCCCGAAATGGTCTTTTTGGGCAAAGTCTCTAGTGTAGACTAATGCAGCCGCAGCGCCAGAGTAAAGTTCACCAGTTCCAAAGGCCCTGGTAGTATCAGACTGACCAGCTCCAGCCTTCACATTGCCGCCGGGATATTCGCCGTTGCTGCCGTTTTCTCCGCCTTTGCCAACAGAGACCTGCTCTGTATCTATGTCAATCACGCCGCCACCACCAACGCCACAGCCGCCAGACGGTGCTGTATCATCTAATTCAAAATTTCCACCTTTTACAAATCCATCGCTACCGCCGTTCGCCTGTATGGTTCTTCCAGATATTTTTAAAACGCTATTTCGTACATCTGTTGATGACTTTCCAACGACAACCTCAGCGAAGCCCCCGCTAACCGGGATGGATAACTCATTTTTGACGTATCCTCCCGCACCACCGCACGCAAATATGACATAGGACCTATTTTCCTTATAATAATATCTGATTTCGGCTCCATTGCCCCCCGCCCCTACAACACAGGCATCCACCGATGATATATGACTGGATATAACATAGCTGGCAGTGTTTTTTATGATAATGTCACCAGTCGGGGCATCAGAAACAACAAAATCGAAGAGGCGGATACTCCCTGTTGGAATGCTAAATTGCTGTGTTTTGCCCCAATCGCTGTAGCCGATGCCGGCGAAGAGTTCAATTGAAAACTCTCCGTCATCGTTGTCTGCTGATGCAACGCCGAGAGAATTCGTATAAATTATCGTGCCGTTAATGAGTACAACGGCAGACTGGATGGGACGACGCTGCTCATCCAAAACTCTTATAATAATTCTGGATGATCCGGCCGGAACAAAGGAGAACAGGGTATAAAGCATCATAAGGGCCTCGTTCACAGTCTGCGGCGGCGTGCCGCCAGATGCAATTAGATCCGCTGTGGTGTCGCTTAATAAGGTGGCTTTGTTCAGCGGCGTTCCCGGGTCCAACGGATCATCAGCCATCTCCAGCTTGGCGTAAAACGGTGGGCTGCCGTCCTCCGGCGTAATAAGGACGCGGCCCTCTTTTCCAGGGGTTGGCTGTCTGTTTCTCATGTCTCAGTCCCTCCTGTAATGGAATTGGCCTGCTCCTCTGTGAGTCGGAGCGGCACAAAGCTTTGTATGCTTTCCTGTGTCAGATTTCCAAGGCGGTACTGGAGCCGGAGGAATGCCATATCGACCGTGCCTTCCAGCATTAGTGACGTTAGAGCTGATTCAATAGCAGATATTCGGTCGTGATCAACAGGCATGGGCGCATCCCATTCTCCACCCAGCAGGGCAATATTCTTCCAAG
>DVJJ01000049.1 GCA_018716875.1 Candidatus Avoscillospira avistercoris | reverse complement strand
AACTCCTTGGCGAAGCTGCCGTCCTGAATGTCCTTGAGAATCTTCTTCATGGTCTTCTTGGTTTCCTCGGTGATTATCTTGGGACCTGTTACATAGTCGCCGTACTCGGCGGTGTTGGAGATGGAGTAGCGCATACCCTCGAAGCCGCTCTGGTAGATCAGGTCCACAATGAGCTTCATCTCGTGGATGCACTCGAAATAGGCGTTTCTGGGGTCGTAACCGGCTTCCACCAGGGTTTCAAAACCGGCCTGCATCAGAGCGCAGACGCCGCCGCAGAGAACAGCCTGCTCACCGAACAGGTCCGTCTCGGTCTCGGTGCGGAAGGTGGTCTCCAGCACACCGGCGCGGGCGCCGCCGATGCCCAGGGCATAGGCCAGGCCGATCTGGAGGGCATCGCCGGTGGCGTCCTGATGGACGGCAATCAGGCAGGGCACGCCCTTACCGGCCTGGTACTCGCTGCGGACCGTGTGGCCGGGGCCCTTGGGGGCGATCATAATGACGTTGACATCCTTGGGAGGCACGATGCAGCCGTAGTGGATGTTAAAGCCGTGGGCGAACGCCAGGGTCTTGCCCTCGGTCAGATAGGGTGCAATGCTCTCCTTGTACAGCTTGGCCTGCTTCTCATCGTTGATCAGAATCATGATGATATCGGCGTTCTTGGCGGCGTCGGCGGCGGTCATGACCTGGAGACCGGCGGCCTCGGCCTTGGCCCAGCTCTTGCTGCCCTCGTACAGACCGACAATGACTTTCACGCCGGAGTCGTGGAGGTTCAGGGCGTGGGCATGACCCTGGGAACCATAGCCGATGATGGCCACGGTCTTGCCGTTGAGCTTCTCCAGATTGCAGTCCTGCTGATAGTAGATGTTTTGCATAATATGTCGTCTCCTTTTGGATTTTATAGGTGAAAGAATGGGAACTTATCGGTCAATGGTATTGTCGCCCCGCTCCAGGGCCACCGCGCCGGTGCGGCACATCTCCAGAATGCCCAGAGGCTTCATGACCTCGATAAAGGCTTTGATCTTGGAGGGCTCGCCAGTGACTTCCACGCACATGGCGTCGGTATTGTAATCGATGATCTTGGCCCGGTAGATTTCCGCCGCTGCCATGACCTCGCTGCGGTTTTCGGGGGTGCTGCGGACTTTAATGAGCATCAGCTCCCGCTCCACAGAGGTTTCGCTTTCCAAAACCTTGACCCGTTTGACATTATGGAGCTTTTTTAGCTGGTTGACCAGCTGTTCCCGTGCATAGTCGTCGCCGTTCATGGTGATGGTCATACGGGAATAGGCGGGATTTTCCGTCTCACCAACGGTGAGGGAATCGATATTGAAACCCCGGCGCATAAAGAGACCGGCCACGCGGGTCAGAACGCCGTATTTGTTTTCCACATAGACAGAAATGACAGAGCGCATGGCGTTAACCTCCTTTGGTGGTAATCATGTCATCGATGGAGCCGCCGGGGGGCAGCATGGGCAGTACAAATTCGTCCATATCAATGAGGGTATCGATGACCGTGGGGCCGTCGTGGGCCATGGCCTCGGTAAAAGCAGCCCGGAACTCGTCGATGTTGGTCGCTCTCGCGCCCTTGGCCCCAAATGCCTCGGCCAGCTTCACAAAATCGGTCTTGCGGTTCAGCACCGTGTTGGAGTACCGCTGACCGTAGAACAATGTCTGCCATTGACGGACCATACCGAGAACGCCATTGTTCATCAGGACGATGACAATGGGGGTGTTGTAGGAAACCGCCGTCGCTAACTCGTTAAGGTTCATACCGAAGCTGCCGTCACCGGTAATCAGCACCGTCCGGTCACCGGTGGCGATCTGCGCACCGATGGCCGCGCCCAAACCATAGCCCATGGTACCCAGGCCGCCGCTGGAAGCGAAGCGCCGGGTCCGGCCAAAGTCCACATATTGGGCCGTCCACATCTGGTGCTGGCCCACGTCGGTGGCAATGATGGTATTGTCATCCTTGATCTCGTTGATGACGTCGAAAATCTTTTTGGGAGTCATGGCATCACCAGCCATCCGCTCGGCCTCGTCGGCAATCCGCCGCTCCTCGGCCTTGAGAGCTTCCACCTGCTGCCGCCATGCGGGGCGCTCCTTTTTGGCGCAGCGCTCCAGAATGCGGTTGAAAGAGGATTGAATCTCACCGATGATACCCAGGTCCACGGGAATGTTCTTGTTAATCTCCGCCAAATCCGTGTCCAGCTGGATGATTTTCGCGTTGCGGGCATATTTAGCGGTGTTGCCCGTGGCCCGGTCGCTGAACCGGACACCGACGCCAATAATCAAATCTGCTTCATTGTTTGCCATGGAAGAAGCATAGTGGCCGTGCATGCCCTGCATGCCTAAAAAGCGGTCATAGCTGTTTGCCAGGGCCGACAGGCCCATAAAGCTGCATCCAATGTATCCGTCAATTTTTTCGGCCATAGCCATGATCTCTTTTGTCATGCCGATGCCCGCCGCGCCGCCGCCGATGTAGATATAGGGCCGCTGGGCCTGATTGATCAATTCCACTGCCCGGTCGATGAGGTCGTCTCCGGCCTCGTCCTGGGGCGCGAAGGGCACCACCGGCTGGGGAATATAAGTACATTCGGCCACCTGCACATCCTTGGGAATATCGATGAGCACGGGACCGGGGCGGCCGGATTTGGCAATCTGGAACGCCTCCCGGATGGTGTCGGCCAGTTCCTTCACATCAGTGACAAAGTAATTGTGCTTGGTGATGGGGATGGTGACGCCGGCAATGTTGATCTCCTGGAAGCTGTCCCGACCAATCAGGCTGGTGGGGACGTTGCCGGTGATAGCCACCATGGGGATGGAATCCAGCATGGCCGTGGCGATGCCGGTGACCAGGTTGGTTGCGCCGGGGCCGGACGTGGCGATGACAACACCAACCTTGCCGGTGACGCGGGAATAGCCGTCGGCCGCGTGGGAAGCGCCCTGCTCATGGGCCGTCAGCACGTGATTGATGCGGTCGCTTGCCTTGTACAGCTCATCGTACAGGTTCAATACCTGACCGCCGGGGTAGCCGAAAACGTCGGTGACGCCCTGCTCGATCAGTGTTTCCACGACGATCTGCGCACCCGTCATCTGCCTGCCTTTTGCCGTTTCCAATGAAATCCCTCCAAACATCTGAAAAACATACACACATATAGCAAAAGCGCCTCCGTCTCGCTGCTGCTTTGACAACAGCCCAAAGAGACGAAAGCGCAATTCCAAACTGCGAACCCTTCCGCGGTACCACTCTTCTTCATCCCCTGTGGGATGCACCTCCGGTGCCAACACACCGTTGCTCTGTAACGGGAGTTCCCGTCTGTCACTACTCTGCTTGATCTGCGGTTCGTGGCAGCCACTCCATGGCCAGTT
The DNA here is from genome assembly GCA_018716875.1 of Candidatus Avoscillospira avistercoris. GTDB lineage: Bacteria > Bacillota > Clostridia > Oscillospirales > Oscillospiraceae > Avoscillospira_A > Avoscillospira_A avistercoris. The sequence continues at coordinate 702 of DVJJ01000049.1, read as the reverse complement.
TCAACAGTTCCACCCGACGCCTTACATCAACCGGCGTCTCTCTTTGCGGCAGCTTGCTGTCTACTTATCCATATCCTTGTGTTTGTGTGATATAAACATGGTCAGTATAGCACCGCCTCCGGGATTTGTCAACACGGTAAAGTGACAAAGATATAAAAAATTGCTCGTCTGATTACCAGCTTTCCGGCAGGGTCAGCAGCAGGTCTGGAAAGGTCAGGTGCGGGAACCGGCGGGAGAGGTTGTCCAGATGGGACAGCCGCAGCCGGTCGGGGAACTGTCCGGCCTCGATGGCAGCCACAGCGTCCGGCGGCAGTTCCATAATCCGGGCCATTTCCTCCACGCTCATCTGGTGATCCAACCGCAGCTGGCGGAGATTGCAGGATAAATTGCGGTCCATTTGCAGCATTGCAAGCAATTCCAGATCCATGGTACCACCTCATAATAATAGTAATTTGATATCATTATGATACTACTCTAATTGTAGAATTTCAAGTTTTTATACTGTTAAACTTGTAGCATAATAGTAACGGAGTGATACCATGAAACAGCGGAAAATTCAGACCGCTCTGCGGCTGACAGAGGAAATGCACTACAAGTTGACGCAGATTGCGCAGAATGAGCACCGCTCGTTTAACGCACAGCTGGAGTATTGGGTGCAGAACTGCGTAAAGGACTATGAAAAGGAACACGGCGAAATTCCCT
>DVJJ01000048.1 GCA_018716875.1 Candidatus Avoscillospira avistercoris | reverse complement strand
TGATATCGATTAGTTGCCGCCGAAGAAGTAGTCAAACGGGTTCACCTCACCATAGGTGGGAGTGTCTTCCTGCGTGGGCTGCTCATTCTGCGTAGTGCTGTCGGTGGTCTCTTCCGTGGGCTCCGGCTGCTTCTCATCCAGAGTCACAGACAGTTCCACAGTCTGGCCACCGCGGTAAACCGTCAGAGTCACCGTATCGCCAGCCCGATAGTCCTTCAGCGCTGCCGCCAAGTCGGAGTAGCTTTCCACCGTCTGATCACCCAAAGCCGTGATGATGTCGGCCTCGCGGACACCGGCCTTCTCGGCACAGCTGCCCTCCGTGACATTGTCTACATAGACACCAGCGGGAAGGCTGTAATACTTAGCCATGGTGGTATCCATGTTGATAACGCCAACGCCCAGATAAGCCTGACCGGTCACATAACCATAGTCAATCAGATCGTTGACGATGCTCATGGCGTCATTGATGGGGATGGCAAAGCCCAGGCCCTCAATGGTAGTACCGGAGGAGGTATTGCCGCTGTACTTGGCGGTGGTGATGCCGATGACATTGCCGTTCATATCAAACAGGGGGCCGCCGGAGTTGCCGGAGTTAATGGCCACATCAGTCTGGAGCATGGTAATCGGCACATCGCCAGTACCGACGTCACGGTTCAGAGCGCTGACATAACCAGCCGTCATGCTGAAATTCAAGGTACCCAGGGGGTTGCCGATGGCTACTGCCTGATCGCCCACAGAGACCTCATCGGAATTACCGATGGAAACCGGATGGAGACCCGTGGCCTCGATTTTCAGCACCGCCACGTCATTGCTGGCATCGCTGCCGATGATGGTTGCGTCATGGAGCGTGCCGTCATACAGCGCCACCTGAACGGTACTTGCGCCCTCAATGACATGGTGGTTGGTTACGATGTAACCGTCCTCCGAGATGATAAAGCCGGAACCGCTGGCGCTGAACTCGCTGGTCCAGTAGCCGTTGGAGGTGGTACCGGTGGTGGTAATACCCACGGTGGAATCCACATACATGTCATAGACTTCTTTGGGCGTCAGATTCTTGTCGCCGGTATTGGTATGGACCACGCGGTTGACCACCACATTTTCATCTTCTGTCGGCGTCTCCGCGGCTACCTGGGTTTGGGTGTTGGTCGTGTGCTGGTCCAGCAGATACGCCGTCATGGCGCTGCCGCCGACGCCGCCCACCAGGGCACAGGCCACGGCCACCGCAACAATCTTCGCTCCATGGCTGCCCTTCTTGGGCTTGGGAGCCTCCGGCGGGGTGAAAGCGTTCCCGCCGTTCATCTGCATCCGGCTGTCATGGTCCACCGGTTCAAAGCTGTAGGAATAGGGTTCACGATTCTCATTCATATTGCTCAACTCCTTGCGTGTTGCTTATCTTCTATGGCTTTATGATATGCAACAATTATGAAAAAAATATGAAGCAGAATTGAAACAAATTTAAACAATCAAAGCGGTATGCCGACTTGATTCGACATACCGCTTTGCTGCCGGTTTTATCCAGTTTAATCCAGTGTCGGGAGCACCGACTCGTATTTGGAGTCCAGAGCGTTCTGCTCCGGCGCTTCCTTTTTATAGCGGGCCACCAGCTCCGCCGACTTGTTGATGGGCCGGATGGTACCGGCGCCGCCAACACAGCCGCCGGGGCAGCCCATACCCTCCAGAAGATAACCGTTGTACTTGCCGGCCCGTGCCATGGTCAGCAGTTTCCGGCACTCCCGCAAGCCCTCGGCGTGGGCCACCTTGACCTCCATATCCGGATGCCAGCGATGAATGACATCGGCCACTGCCTGAGCCACACCGCCGGCCACCGCAAAGCCACGGCCTGCGCCGGTGCCCTCCAGCAGAGGTTCGCCGTCCTCCAATTCCTCAAACTTGATGTCCTTGGCCTCAAACATACCCTGAAGCTCTTCAAAGGTGATGACAAAGTCCACATCGCTGCGGATATTGGCACGGCTGGCCTCCAGTTTTTTAGCAGCACAGGGACCGATAAAGACGATTTTGCTGCCGGGATACTTCTTTTTCTCCAGGCGGGCCGTCAGCACCATCGGCGTCAGGGCCATGGAGATACAATGGGCATATTCAGGATACAGCTTTGTTGCCATATCGTACCAGGCGGGGCAGCAGGACGTAGCCATAAAAGGCTGCTGCTCCGGCACCTTATCCAGAAAGTCTTTGGCTTCTTCAATGGTACACAGGTCCGCGCCCACGGCCACCTCCGTTACATGGTGGAAGCCCAGTGCCTTCATACCCGCTGTCAGCTTTTCCGGCGTGGAATGGGGGCCAAACTGACCCACAAACGCCGGTGCCACCAGGGCAATAACCTGATCGCCCCGCTTGATGGATTGAATCAGCTGGAACACCTGTCCTTTATCAACGATGGCACCGAAGGGGCAGTTGACCAGGCACATACCGCAGGAAACGCATTTATCCTGATTGATGACGGCACGGCCAAATTCGTCGGACTCAATGGCATCCATACCACAGGCCTGGACACAAGGCCGGTCCAGCTTGATGATGGAGCCGTAGGAGCAGGCGTCGGCGCAGCGGCCGCACTTGATGCACTTGTCCTGATTGATGACCGCTTTCCCCTTCTGAAACTCAATGGCATCCTTGGGGCAGGCCAGATGGCAATTCTGGGCCAGACAACCCTGGCAGAACTCCGTAACCCGATACTGCTTGGTCGGGCAGGCGTTGCAGGCATAGTTGATAATGTTGATCAGGGGCGGGTCGTAATATTTCTCTGCAATGGCGCTCTCCTCCACCCCGTCGGACAACATACTGTGCTCCTGGACAGAACGCAGGGGCAAACCCATGGCCAAACGCACCCGCTCACCGGCAATGGCCCGCTCCAGGAAAATGGATTCCCGGTGGGCTGCGATTTCGCCGGGGGCGATGAGATAAGGCAGCTTTTCCATTCTTGTGTAGTCGCCGCCCTCATAGGCCAGACGCGCCACCTCTGTAAACACTTTTTTCCGAATGCTGGTAACAGTTGAGGGTACTCCCCGCATAACAGTCTCCTTCCGGTATCTTTGGTAACCTGTGAAAATCTACTAATATTATCGGTTATATATTGTACGATATTCTTAAAATAATGTCAATTACCGAATGGAAACAGGGAATATCCCGTCTCCATTCGGTAACGCGGTTATTTCATGACCGGAATCAGCAGCATCCCCTGGACCGTTTCCCCATCGGTGAGGTCGTTGGCCTCCCGGATGGCCTCCGGCGTGGAACAGCATGCCTTGGCCAGAGACCAGAGGCTCTCCCCCGTTCCCATGGGCCGGAGAATCACCGAAGGCCGGTCCGCCGTATTGAGCCGCTCATCGCTGAGCTGTCCGCCCAACAACGTCTGGTATGTCTGACGCGCCACGGTGTCCACGGTGAATTCCACCGTGCAGCGGACCTCCAGGCCCTCCCCTGCCGGGACAGCGAAGGCCTCACCCACCAGCCGGGCCATGGGATGCCACTGGCACTGTTCCGCCCCGGCGGTACGGCAGCTGATCTCCATCCGGGCCGTGGTCCCCCGAATTTCCTCTTCCGGGTCGCAATAGAGAATATTGGCCACTGCCGGCAGCGTCACCACCAGTTGGCCGTCCTCCCAGGTCACCGTAGGGTCGCCCAAACAGACCTGAGTATCAATGACCGATTTCACCGGCACCTCCACCGGCGTTCGCACCGTCTCCTGCATGGTTTGCCGGTCCAGACGGCCCGCCGCCTCTACCTGCTGCCAGTTGGGCGTGAAGGTGTGATGCAGGCTGTAACCGTCCTCCAACACCTCCAGCTGCTCCTGTCCCACCACGGTACACTGGGCCAGGATTTGCAGGTCCGCCAGAAGCCGCCGTCCCTGGCCGCTGGTATCCTCCATATGGAGCTCCGCCAGAGCCAAATCCACCTGGATCTCCTGCTCTTCATACTCCCGCTGTAGCTCCACATACTGGGAGAACGGCAGCTGACAGGACCAGGTAGCCAATTCCTCGTCCTCTGTCAAATACAGCAGCCGCACCAGGGCGTTGCCCTTAAAAATGGCCTTGCTGCCCAGGAGCCGGGACTCCGTCAGCTCCAGGTCCACTTGGGAGCGGCACAATTCCTTCATGGGGGCCTGCCCCTCCGGCAGCTCGATTTCCTCGGCCATGGGGAATTGCCGCTGGGCAAACTCCACTGGCCGGACGATGGGATACACCGCCGACCGCAGCTGCAAATCCACCGGCTCCGCCGGGCTGAGGCTGAAGGTCTGTTGGGCCGGTTCATAACCCGTTACACCGCCGCACAGACTGACCCGGACCAGAATTTTACGGCTGTGGATTACCTTGGCGTCAATATGGCGAATGCGGCAGACCGCGTGGACCTCAGTACTCTCCGTAATGGCCGGATGCTCCATTCGCACGGAAAAAGGCAGATATGCCTGTAGGGACCGGGGGGCGGAATGGTCCTCCGGCTCGTACACCACACCGGCCTGGACACCGCCGCTGAGGTGGATACTGCCGTTGCGGCACTCCTTCCCCCGCAGCACCACCGTGCCAAAGGTTTGCAAAATCTGGCCCACGTCGGGATGGCTGTCGGGTACGATGGACTCGCCGCTCTCCTCCTGTGCGATGACGGATGAAAACACCTCCCGCAGATAGTCGGCGGTCTTCGTTTCAAATATCAGTTCCATGGTCGTCACTCCTTGTTGTTTCCTCCTGGGGGTTTACACCTATGGAACTATATACGCGGCCTTGGACAGGGTTATGCCACCATTCAGCGGCGGACCAGCCAGCCCAGCAGAATCAGCAGCGCCGCCACCAGCACCGTAAACCCGCATCGGGGCACCAGCATCGATAATAGCAGTCCCGCCCCCAGGGCCATCAAAAAATATCCGATTGTTCCAGCACGTTTGCACATAAAAACCGCCTCCTGCAACAGTATACGCAGGAGGCAGTTCCATCTTTCCAGTTTTACGCAAGGCGTCCCGCCCGGATAATCCAGGCCGCGCCCTGTGTTACGGTCACCGTGGCCGGTTGGCCGACAGTCTCATTGCTGACGGTTCGGGTGTCGCCCCGCAGCACAGAAAAATTTTCCACGTTGTATTTAGCGCCCCGGATGGTGACGCCGGACAGCGTCCGGTCCAGGGGCAGCAGCGAAAAATAGCGGAACTGGCCGTGGGGAATCTCCACCGTGCCGTCCTGTAAGTACCGGATTTCATTGTCCTCATCCCAGATAGCTGCATCCACACCGTCCCGCCACGCCTGCTCCAACAGCTGCAAGTTGGCGATATGGTGGTCCTGGCGGCCGCCGGTGCAGGCTGTAAAAATCATACAGCGGATGCCCCGGTCTCGGGCATACTCATAGGCCGCCTGCAAGTCCGTCAGGTCCTTTTCCGCAGGCAGGAGCACCCGCTCCGCCCCCTCCGGCGGTATGCCGCCGGAATCGCTGTCACCGATGTACGCATGTACCGAAAACCCGGCTGCCGCCGCACAACGGGTGCCGCCATCGGCGCAGATCACCCGGACCCGGTTTCGGATCGGATCCAGAAAGCTCCAGTCGGCGCAAGCCCTGGACCCGAAAATCAGCGCTATTTCAGTTCCCACAGCTTGATCTCCTTTGCCTTTTCATACAGCCGTGCATAGCTGGCATGACGGGTCGGCTCAATGTCTCCGGCTTCCACCGCCGCCAGCACCCGGCAGCCCGGTTCCGTCAGGTGGGCGCAGTCGTTGAACTGGCACTGGCCCAGGTACGGCGCGAAGTCCGGAAACGCGTATTGCAGGTTTTCCTTGAGGATGACCTCCATCTGTTCCGTATCAAAGGATGAAAAGCCCGGCGTGTCAGCCACATAGGTTCCATCGGTCATTCGATACAGCTCCACATGGCGGGTCGTATGGCGGCCGCGGCCCAATTTGTCGGAGACCGCTCCCGTCTCAATGCAAAAATTGGGGTCCAGACAGTTGAGAATGCTGCTTTTGCCCACACCAGAATTGCCGGTGAACGCCACCACCTTGCCGGAAATGGCCCGGTGGAGTTCCTCCACCCCCTCGCCGGTTTCGGCGCTGGTGCGGATCACCGGGTATCCGGCGTGCTCATAAATCCGCACCAGCCGGTCGCCGTCGTCCAAATCGCATTTGTTGACGCAGAGAATCACCGGCACATTCTGGTGGCCTGCAATGGCCGTAATCCGGTCGATGAGGAACGGCTCCGTCACCGGAATGACGCAGGAAGCCAGGACCACCAGGGCGTCCAGGTTGGCCACCGCCGGGCGAACAAAGCGGTTCCGCCGGGGCAGCACCTCCTGGACCGTGCCCTTGCCGCTTTCCACGGCGATGGTCACCCGATCGCCCACCAGGGGCGACATCTGGGTTTTCCGCAGTTTTCCCCGGGCCCGGCACTCGATGACGGCGCCCTCTTCCGTCTGCACATAGTAAAATCCGCTGAGGGCTTTTACAATCAATCCATCCATCGTCATCCCGCTCCAAAGGTGATTGTCTCGGATTTGCCCAGGACACCGTCAAAATACACCTCTACCATCTGGGTTCCGGCGCCGGTCACCGGGAATGAAAACTGTCCCTGGGCCGTGTCCAGCTCCATGGGTTCCGCATACGGCTCCTTGTCCAAATACACCGACATCACCGTTGTGGGACGGTCCTGGGGCAGATCTACTGTAATCATTTTTGTACCAGTGACAGGTTCCGTCGGCGCATTGGGTTCCGTGGTGGTGCTGCCGTTATTTTCCCCCCCGCCATCGTCGGGATTCTGGTTCTCGTCAGGCTGGTCGGGGTCGGTATTGGGATCATCCGGATTATCCTCTGGCTTTTGCTCCTCCGCCGGTCCGGAGGAATAGATCAAATTGATGACGGTACCCTTTGGCACCATTTCACCCTGCTCAATGCTCTGCTCAATGACGGTATTTTCAGGCCGGTCATCCTGTTCCGCACGAACTTCACCTTTGACCAGGCCCGCTTTATCGATGACTGCCAAGGCGTCCTCCAGCGTTCGCAGTCTCAGTGCCGGTACCTCCACCAGTTCTTCCTTGGGGCCGTCGCTGACTGTCAGGACGACAACCTGCCCTTTCTGCAGCGGCTCATCCTTACTCGGAGACGTGGAGATAACAACATCCTTCTCCACCGTATCGTCATACTCCCGCGCAACTTGCGGCGTTACGCCCAAATCATTCAGCACATCCTCAGCATATTGAAGGGTTCTGCCGCTGAGGTTCGGCATGGGCAGGCTTTGATCGGTATCGTCCGTGCCTTGAGACACTGTCAGCGTAACCTTGGCCCCTTCCTTTACTATAGAATCAGCAGCAGGGTTTTGGGCAATCACAGTACCATACTCCGCCTCGTCCTCGATCCAAACCGGTGTGGAAATATTTAGGCCCTCATAGGAAGCGGAATTGTTGATCACGTCATTGTACATATAGCCCAGAAAGTTTGGAACTTTCACATCTTTGGTGGCGGTCAGCATGTCCTTCAGGAAGGAGTTGTACAAGAAGAAGAACACACCCACCACCGCCAGAATGATGCAGACTGCACCGGCGGCAACGGCCACCCGGTTACCGCTGCGGCGTCTGGGAGGAGCTTCCTCCCATTCCACCACCCGTTCCGCCTGGCGGCGGGGCGGCTCCGGCCGATGGTAAGCCGCAGGCCGCTGCTGCTGGACTGGCCGAAGAGTCACGACATCCTCACTGACCGGGTCCAGAATTTGGGTCTTCTGCAAAGCCGCCGCCGTGAAGTCAAAGATCACATTGGGATTTTTCCGGAATTCTTCCAGATCGGCCAGCATTTCCGTGGCTGAGGCATACCGCTGCTCTACGGCGGCGGTCATGGCGTGCATGGTGATCTGTTCCAATCCCTTGGGGATGCCGTCCACCAGTTCCGTGGGCAGCACCGGGGAGCCATTGATATGCTGGATAGCCACGGCCACCGGAGAATCGCCATCGAACGGCGGCCGTCCGGTCAGCATTTCATACATGACGACGCCCAGAGAATAGAGGTCGGAGCGCTTGTCCACGCGGCTGCCACGGGCCTGTTCCGGGGAGATATAGTGGACAGACCCCAAGGCTTCCCGGGTCAGGGTGCTTTGGGCCGAGGTGATGCGGGCAATGCCGAAGTCGGCCACCTTAACGCTGCCGTCCTTTAAAATCATGATATTGTGGGGCTTGATATCCCGGTGAATGATGCCGCGGCTGTGGGCATGCTCCAGGGCCTTGGCAATCTGCGTGGCAAAGTGCAGCGTCTCCCGCCAATTGAGTTGCCCCTTCTGGCTCATATACTGCTTGAGGGTGATGCCGTCGATCAGTTCCATGACGATATAATCCGTATCGCCAGAGTGGGACACGTCGTACACACTGACAATATTGGGATGGGACAGCATGGCGACGGCCTGGGATTCAGCATGGAACCGGCGGCGGAACTCCGCGTCCTTGGAAAACTCGTCTTTCAGGATTTTGATGGCCACCAGACGGTTCAGCCGGTGACAGCGCGCTTTATATACAACCGCCATTCCGCCGATGCCGATACTCTCCAGAATCTCATATCGGTTATCCAGCATCTTGCCGATGTAATTGTCCATTCAATGGTTCCTCCTGTCGTTGGATTGGATCAGACCGTGGCCAGAACCACCGTCACATTGTCCGGCGCACCACGTCCCTTGGCGATATCCAGAAGACGCTGACAGCAGCCTTCCTTCTGTACGCCGTGGACCACTTCAAAGAGAATTTCCTGGTCGGCCATCTCATTGGAGAGACCGTCGGAACAGAGCAGCACCGCGTCGCCGGGATGCAGTTCTTGGTTGTACAAATCACAGTCCACATTGGCTTCCGTACCCACGGCACGGGTAATCAAATTCTTGCTGGGATGGGTCTTGGCCTGCTCGCGGGTGATCTCTCCGCGGCGGACCATTAGCTCCACCAGGGAATGGTCCACGGTCATAAACCGGATACCATCCTTGTCGAAAATATAAGCCCGGCTGTCGCCCACGTTGGCGATTATCGCCCGGTCCGGCAGCAGCACCGCTGCCACCAGCGTTGTGCCCATGCCGGTAAAATCGCTGCTGACCTTGGATTGCTCAAAAACCGCTTGATTGGCCAGAGAAACCGCGTCCCGCAGCATCTTTTCAATCTGTTCTACGTCCATGTCCTCCCGGGCTGTGCGGCGCACCTCACCCACAAAAACCTCCGTTGCCAGACGGCTGGCCACATTGCCGGACTTGGCTCCGCCCATACCGTCACACACCACCAGCAGCAGTTGGTTGGGATGCAGAGTGACGATATCATAGAAGTCCTGATTCTGTTTGCGGACATTGCCCAAATCTGTCAATCCCCATGCGTCCATGCCGTTCCCTCCGTTTTTTCACTCTCTTTGACGTACTTTCTCCGCAGCTGCCCACAGCTGGCGTCAATATCGCCGCCCAGGGACCTGCGGACCGTGGCCGGAATGCCGTGGCCCTCCAGAATTTTCTGAAACCGTGCCACCGCCTGCCGGGTACTGGGCCGCAGAGGGCTCTCAGCCACCGGATTCAGCGGAATCATATTGACATGGGCCGCCAAACCGTGGAGCTTGGACGCCAGCAGCTCCGCCTGTTCCGGGCTGTCGCTGACGCCGTCAATCATGGTATATTCAAAGGACACCCGACGGCCCGTCTTCTCAAAATATCTTCTACAGGCATCCAGCAGCACATCCACCGGGTACTTCCGATTGATGGGCATAATGGCGCTTCTTGATGCATCGTCCGGCGAATGCAGCGAAACCGACAGGGTCAGCTGTAATCTCTTCTCCGCCAACTCGTCAATCCGCGGCACCAGGCCGCAGGTGGACAGGCTGATATGGCGCATACCGATG
>DVJJ01000047.1 GCA_018716875.1 Candidatus Avoscillospira avistercoris | reverse complement strand
CTATGCACAGATGAATAATCTTTATATATTTTCCTACTGATCAGTCCAGCACACAATGAAAAACAGCTACCCACAAGGAGAGGGCCCGCTGCAGAACCTTTGATTCTGCAACGGGCCTTTTTTCATCGTTCTTCTCGGAAATAGCTGAGGCCCAGGGAGGCCGGAGGCTGATTTTCCCGCTTTTTGCGGATGCTGACGAGGATCAGTACAACGATGGTGACGATATAGGGAATCATCTTGAAAATCTCCTGAGAGCTGCGGCCCAGGCCCTCAATGTAATTGTAGAGCCAGCGGAGATAACCGAACAGGTACGCGCCCCAGATCACATTGATGGGTTTCCAGGTGGCGAAGATCACCAGGGCCACGGCCAGCCAGCCCAGGGACTCGATGGTGCCGTCACTGGCCCAGGTGCCTTTGACGTAGTCCATGGTATAGTACAGGCCGCCCAGGCCGGAAATACCAGCGCCCAGACAGGTAGCCACATACTTGTAGCGGGTGACGTTGATACCGGCGGCGTCGGCGGTGGCAGGGTTTTCGCCCACGGCCCGCAGGTTCAGGCCCGTGCGGGTGCGGTTGAGGAACCAGGCCATACAGACGGCCAGGACCAGGGCTACATAGACCAGAAAGCCATGGCCGAAAATCACCTTGCCGAAGGAACCCAGGTCATTGGCAAAGGGCAGGCTGGCCCGGTAGACGGCGGAGGTGGAGGCCACGGAAATCTGGCCCACACCACCGGCCAGAGTGTTCAGTGCGCCGCCGAAGAAATTGGCGATACCGCCGCCAAAAATGGTCAGCGTCAGGCCGGTGACGTTCTGGTTGACCCGCAGGGTGATGGTCAGAAAGCTGTAGAGGAGACCGCCCAGGCAGGAAGCGCCGAAGGCGCAGACCAGGGAGATCACCAGACAGAGGAAGCCGTTGGGGTCCGGGGTGGACATCTCATAGAAGAACGCACCGGCCAGACCGGCGATGGCGCCCAAATACATGATGCCGGGGACGCCAAGGTTCAGGTTACCGGACTTCTCCGCCAGAATTTCGCCCAATGCGCCGTAGAGAATGACGGTGCCGAAGATGATGGCGGACATGAAAAGCTGACTGCTGAAAATCGTCATGCGCCCTTGGCCTCCTTTCCGCTGCGGGGAATCAGACGGTAATTGATAAAGAATTCACTGCCGATGATGCAGAACAGAATGATGCCGGTGATGACGTTGGCGGCGAAGTCGTTGAGACCGAACTGGGTGGCAATCTCAATGGCGCCCTGATGCAAAAACACCAGCAGCAGAGAGATCAACAGCATGACAAAGGTGTTGAACTTGGCAATCCAGGCCACAATAATGGCTGTAAAGCCCCGTCCGCCGGCGGTGTCCACGGAGATGGTGTGGTCCGCACCGGCCACAGCGATAAATCCGGCCAGACCGCAGATGGCGCCGGAGAGAATCATGGTGCGGATGATGACCTTGGAGGGCTTGATACCGGCATACCGGGCTGTGTTGACGCTTTCGCCCAAAACGGCGATTTCATAACCCTGCTTGGAGTAGCGCAGATAGATGTACATGCCCACGGTCAGCACCAGCACCAGCAGCACATTGAGACCGCAGCTGATACCGAACAGCTCCGGGAACCAGCCGGAGCGGGTCTGCTGATTGATTTGGCCCACCACGTTGGAGCCATAGGGATTTTCCCACAGGGAGACACAATAGCTGGTCAGCTGAATGGCCACATAGTTGAGCATCAGGGTGAACAGTGTTTCGTTGGTGTTCCAGCGGGCTTTGAACAGGGCGGGAATCAGACCCCACACAGCACCGGCGGCCAGACTGGCTACGCCCATGACCAGAAGCAGCAGAGGCGTGGACATGGTGTTGCCCAGGTGAATCATCATACCGGCGGTGACGATGCCGCCGATGAGAACTTGACCCTCCGCGCCGATGTTCCAGAACCGCATTTTAAAGGCCGGGGCCAGACCGATGGCAATGCACAGCAGCGTCATGACCTCCCGGACCGTAATCCAGGTCCGGCGGGAGGTGCCGAAGGCGCCGTCATACATGGCCTTGTAGACATCCACGGGATTCAGCTTCGTCAGGGAGTAGATAAACAGGCCGCTGAGGACCAGGGCCAGAAACACGGCGGCCAGCCGAATGAGACAGCTCTTCCAGAGGGCGATGCCGTCCCGCTTGGCAATGCGCACCAGGGGCGCCGTATGGATGGCGGGAGAACTCATTGTGCAGCACCCTCCTTTTCCTGTAAATTGGTCATGCGGAGACCCACTTCTTCTTTCGTGGTGGTGCGGCCGTCCAGAATGCCGTTGACCTTGCCGGAGCACAGGACCAAAATCCGGTCGCACAGCTCCAGCAGCACGTCCAGGTCCTCGCCCACATAGACCACAGCCACGCCCTCCATCTTCTGCGCCGTCAGCAGATTATAAATGGTGTAGGACGTGTTGATATCCAGGCCCCGGACGGCATAGGCCGTCATAAGCACCTTGGGAGCAGCGGCGATTTCGCGGCCCACCAGCACCTTCTGGACGTTGCCGCCGGACAGACGGCGTACCGGTGTATTGACGCCGGGGGTCACCACTTCCAACTGCTCCCGAACCTGCTCGGCCAGCTTTTTGGGGTCCCGGCGGTTGGTGAAAATGGGCAGGCCCTTGCGGTAGCTGCGGAGCATCATATTGTCGGTCATGCCCATGGAGCCCACCAGACCCATGCCCAGCCGGTCCTCGGGGACAAAGGACAGGGCCACGCCGGCTTTTTTGATGGCCAGAGGGCTCATGCCCACCAGCTCCTTTTCCGTCTGGCCGCCATCGTCGGCGGGGAAATAGCGGATGGAGCCGGTATCAATGCGCTGGAGTCCCGCGATGGATTCCAGCAGCTCCTTCTGACCGCAGCCGGAGATACCGGCAATGCCCAGGATTTCGCCGCCGTAGACATCGAAGGTCACATCGTCCAGCGCCTTGACACCGTATTGATTGCGGACCGTCAGGCCCCGGACCTCCAGCCGCTTGGTCCGTTCTTTCGGTTCGGGCCGGTCGATGTTCAGCGTTACGGCATGGCCCACCATCATGTCGGTGAGCTTCTGGGGGTCCGTGTCACAGGTGGCCACATCGCCCACATACGCACCCTTGCGGAGCACCGCCACCCGGTCGGAAATCTCCATAACCTCATGGAGCTTGTGGGTGATAATGACGATGGATTTGCCGTCGGCTTTCATATTGCGCAGCACGGCAAAGAGCCGGGCCGTCTCCTGCGGGGTCAGAACGGCAGTGGGCTCGTCAAGAATCAGAATATTGGCGCCGCGGTACAGCACCTTGACGATTTCCACCGTCTGCTTTTCCGACACGGACATGTCGTAGATTTTCTTTTCCGGGTCCACGGCAAAGCCGTACTTGTCGCAGATTTCCCGGATGCGCCGGGCGGCGGCTTTCAGGTCCAGGCGGCCCGGCTCCTTGAGGCCCAGGACGATATTCTCCGTGGCCGTCAGTACATCCACCAGCTTAAAGTGCTGGTGAATCATACCAATGCCTAAATCAAAGGCGTCCTTGGGGGAATGGATGGTCACCGCCTTGCCGTTTACCAGAATCTCACCGGCGTCGGGGTAATAGATGCCGGAAAGCATGTTCATCAGCGTTGTTTTACCGCTGCCGTTCTCGCCCAGCAGGGACAGAATTTCGCCCCGGTGAATCTGCAAATCCACCCGGTCGTTGGCCACTACGGGGCCAAAGGTTTTGGTGACGCCGCGCAGTTCCACGGCGTATTCCGTAGCCAAACAAATCACCCTTTCTGCGGATACTGCAAAGGGGGGCAGATGCCCCCCCTTGCGGCTGATGTCAATTATTGTGCATTCAGTTCGGTGATGCCGTCGATGCGCAGGGAGAAGTACGGGGCCGCACGGTGGACGGACTCCTCGAAGTAACCGTCCTTGATGCACTCCACGGTGTCGCCCTGATAAATCACTGCACCGGTATTTACATCTTTGATCGACAGATCAAAAGTGGAGGTGGTGACGGTCTCGCCGCCCACGGTGAACTTGCTGGTGTCGAAGATGTGGAGGGAACCGTCCTTCAGACCGGCCCAGGCAGCGTCCACGGCCTCCTGGGTACCCTCGGCGCAGTTCTTGCCCAGAGCGGAGATGGACTGGGCGCCGTCGGCGTAGCCGCAGGCGAAGTCGGCGGGGATTTCCTCACCGGCCAGGAAGGTTTCCAGGGTGTGCTTGTAGAGGACGGCCCAGACGTTCTGCGCGGAGGTCAAAGCAGCGTCGGGCGCGGCGGCCTGCATGTCGATGTTGTAGCCCACACTGTAGACGGGCTTACCGGCTTCCCAGGCAGCCTGAACGGCAGAGGGAGCGCCGGTGGAGTCGGCGTGCTGGCTGATGATGACCGCGCCGCGGTCCATGAGGACGTTGGCGGCCTCGGCCTCCTCAGTCAGACCAAACCAGGTGTTGGTGTACTGGACCTCCATGGTGGCCTCGGGGACGATGGACTGGATGCCCAGCAGGAAAGCGGTGTAGCCGGAAACCACTTCGGCGTAGGGGAACGCGCCCACATAGCCCACCTTGGCTTCGGTGATTTCGCCGTTGTCCAGCAGCTCCTTGAGCTTCATACCGGCCACAACGCCGGAGACATAGCGGGATTCATACGTATAGGGGAAAATGTTCTTGACGTTGGACATGCCGGAGACGGCAGCCTGATCGCCGGTGCAGGCCACAAAGATGGTGTCGGGGAATTCGGCGGCAGCCTGCATCATATGGGTCTGATGGCCGTAGGAATCGGAGAAGATGATATCGCAGCCGGCGTCGGCCAGGTCGGCGGCCATATCGTAGCAGGTGGCGTCCTCGGGAATGTTCATCTTGTAGGTGACGTTCTCTTCGGGAATGCCCAGCTCGGTGCAGGCGGTCTTGATGCCCTCAATGTGGGCCATGTCGTAGGCGGAGTTCTCATCGTGGAGCAGAATCACGCCCACCTGGATTTCTTCGGGGCTCATGCCGGTGGTCTCTCCGGTGGAGTCGCCGGCATTTTCGGTGGTGCCGGGTTCCTGTGCGGTGTCGCCGCTGGGGGCGTCGGTCTTGCTGCCGCAGGCGACCATGCCGAAGACCATGGTCAGGGACAGCAGAAGCGCGAGCAGTTTCTTCATTTTCATTCCTCCTGTTGTACGATGGGCCCGCAGGCCCGGCGGTCTGACAGGACATGTGTCCTATCTGTGAACAACTCTATTTTACAGGAGAAACAGCAAAGTTACAATATGGCAACCAGAAAAAAGTGGAATTTGTGCAGATTGAACGAGAAAAAGCGTGCTGCCGGGAAAAAACTAAAATACTTTTTTGATGGAGGGCAAATTACGGCCGGAGACGAGGGGAAATAACAAAAAGTTCCATAATACCATTGACGCAAAGACGCGGGTACGTATTTGCCCCGGTACGGTGATGGTTGATGGTCCACGCCGTCCACCCCGCGGGGGCGGCGGCGCGGACCATGGCCCTTGGCCGGGGATTGCGCCATCTGCGGATGGCGCTTTGGGACGATTGGAGTGTTTCGCCCGCTGCGGCGGGCGGGAATTTCGCTGGCTGCGGCCAGCGACCAGAGGCTCTGCCTCTGGACTCCGCAATTTTTTGAAAAAAATTGAGTAAAACTTTTATATTTGAGCTGCGATAATGGCTCCGGGCGCAAAAAAACCGGGCACACCGCAAATCATTGCGGCGCACCCGGTGGGGGGGATAACAAAGATTATTGATGAATGGCCGTACCGGTTTTACCGGCGATGCCGTCCCGTGCCTTATCCAGCAGGGTGATGAGAGCCGTGCGGCCGGGGGCCGACTTGGCGAAGCGGACAGCGGCCTGGACCTTGGGCAGCATGGAGCCGGGGGCGAAATGGCCTTCGGCAATGTACTGCTCGGCCTGGGCAGGGGTCAGCTCGCTGAGCCATTCCTGATCGGGCTGGCCGAAGCGGATGGCGACCTTTTCCACCGCCGTCAGGATAATCAGGGCATCGGCGTTCAGCTGCTCAGCCAGAACGCAGGACGCGAAATCCTTGTCAATGACGGCAGCTGCGCCCTTGAGGTGATGGCCCTCGGTGCGGAAGACGGGAATACCGCCGCCGCCGCAGGCCACGACCACCAGACCGGCTTCCACCATGTCACGGATGGACTCGATTTCCACGATGGACTGGGGCAGGGGAGAGGCCACCACACGGCGATAGCCGCGGCCAGCGTCCTCCATAACCTCATAGCCGCGCTCGGCCACCAGCTTGTCGGCCTCTTCCTTGGTCATAAACGCACCGATGGGCTTGGTGGGATGGGCAAATGCCGGGTCCTTGGGGTCCACTTCCACCTGGGTCAGCACCGTGGACACGCCTTTTTGAATACCGCGGTCCAGCAGCTCTTCCCGCAGGGCGTTTTGCAGATCGTACCCAATGTAGCCCTGGCTCATGGCCACGCAGACCGACAGGGGGCAGGGGATGTACTTTTCGGGATCGGAGCGGGTCAGCTCGGCCATGGCCTTTTGCAGCATACCCACCTGGGGGCCGTTGCCATGGGCAATGACCACGTCGTTGCCGTCTTCAATGAGGTCGGCAATGGCTCGGGCCGTCTCCTTGACGGCAATCATCTGCTCCGGCAGGGTGTTGCCCAGAGCGTTGCCGCCCAGGGCGATGACAATGCGCTTTCCCATAACTATTCTTACACCTCAATTAATTCAGAACCCGGCGGCTTGAGCCGCCGGGATTTGGTTGGTTTGTGAATTAGAACTCCTTGCGGGCCTCGCCCTTGGCGTCCAGGTCCATCAGGGCCTTGACGGGGTCCTTGACCTTGGCCAGGAAGATCATAGCGGCGATGATGTACGGCTTGTAGGAAGCCTCCTTGTACAGGGGCACCAGATAGCGGTCGAACACAGAGTTGTCAACCTCGCCCTCCTTGCAGGACAGGCCGGTGATGTCGGCGGGCAGGCAGTGCATGTACAGAGCCTTGCCGTCGCGGGTCAGCTTCATCATCTCTTCGGTGCAAGCCCAATCCTTGTGCTCGGCGTTCTGCGCCAGCAGCTTCTTCTCCAGCTCATCAATGCCCTTCTGGTCGCCGGCGGCATACAGCTTGGTGCGCTCCTCCATGGCGGCGAAGGGAGCCCAGCTCTTGGGGTAGACAATGTCGGCGTCCTTGAAGGCTTCGGCCATGGAGTTGGTCTTGGAGAAGCTGCCGCCGGAAGCAGCGGCGTTCTTCTTGGCGATCTCCTCAACCTCGGGCATGATCTCATAGCCCTCGGGATGGGCCAGAACCACGTCCATACCGAAGCGGGTGAACAGGCCCACGATACCCTGAGGCACGGACAGGGGCTTGCCGTAGGAGGGGGAGTAAGCCCAGCTCATGGCAACCTTCTTGCCCTTCAGGTTCTCCACGCCGCCGAAGTAGTGGATGACGTGCAGCATATCGGCCATGGCCTGGGTGGGATGGTCCACATCGCACTGCAGATTCACCAGGGTGGGCTGCTGCTCCAGGATGCCGTCATAGTAGCCTTCCTTCACGGCGTCCATGAAGGTCTTCTGGTACTTGTGGCCCTCACCGATGAACATGTCATCGCGGATGCCAATGACGTCGGCCATGAAGGACACCATGTTGGCAGTCTCACGGACGGTCTCGCCGTGGGCAATCTGGGACTTCTTCTCGTCCAGGTCCTGGACGGCCAGGCCCAGCAGGTTGCAGGCGGAGGCGAAGGAGAAGCGGGTACGGGTGGAGTTGTCGCGGAAAATGGAGATGCCCAGACCGGAATCGAAAATCTTGGTGGAAATGTTGCGCTCACGCAGGTCGCGCAGGGCGTCGGCCACGGTGAAGACAGCGTCAATTTCGTCGTCAGTCTTGTCCCAGGTCCAGTAGAAGTCATCCTTGTACATGTTGTTGATCTTCAGCTTTTCCAGGTGTTGGGCCAGTTCCATCGCTTTGCTCATAATTGTGATCCTCCTAATATGTATGTATCAAACAGTCTGTCAAAATTGCTTACTTGATGTCGTTGTTGGTCTTGCCGGCACGGAACTGGGTCACGTCGTCGGTCTTGTTCTCCTCCTTGTACAGGCCGGGAACGGCAGCGTACAGGGCGGCGCAGGTGACCAGGTCCTGCTTCCAGGTGATCTCATTGGGGGCATGGGCCTGGCTCTCAGCACCGGGGCCGAAGCCGACGCAGGGGATGCCGTAGCGGCCCTGGATGGCGACGCCGTTGGTGGAGAAGGTCCACTTGTCGGTCAGGGGACGGCCCTCACGCAGATGCATGGCGTCGTACTTGGCATCGCTGTCGGCATGGCCGATGCGCTTGTCACCGAACAAGGCGTGGTGGGCGTCAACGAGGGCCTGTACATGGGCGGCGGACTCCTTGTTGATCCAGGTGGGGAAGTAGCACTCGGTCTCGTAGACCTCGCCGGTCCAGGCGGGACGGTCGTACATGTACATGGAGACCTTCACGTCATCGCCATACTTCTTGACGCTGGGCAGCTGGCGGATCTCCTCCAGGCAGGAATCCCAGGTCTCACCGGCAGTCATGCGGCGGTCGATGGAGATGGAGCAGGAGTCGGCCACGGCGCAGCGGCTGGGGCTGGTGTAGAAAATCTGAGAGGTGGTGCAGGTGCCGCGGCCCAGGAACCGGGCGTCCTCGTAGTGGTCGGGGTTGTACTTGGGGTCCAGCATCTTCACGAGACCCTTGATCTCCACGGAGTCGTCGGCGGGGTTCTCATTGAGGGCCCGGACCTCCTGGAGAATGTCGGCCATCTTATAAATGGCGTTGTCGCCGCGCTCGGGAGCGGAGCCGTGGCAGGAGATGCCCTTGACATCCACACGGATCTCCATACGGCCGCGGTGACCGCGGTAGATGCCGCCGTCAGTGGGCTCGGTGGAGATGACGAATTCCACCTGCTCCTTCTTGATGCCGTTGGCGGGGAAATACTTGTTGACGATGTACTGCCAGCACATGCCGTCGCAGTCCTCTTCCTGGACGGAGCCGACGACCATGATCTTGTAGCCTGCGGGAATCAGGCCCATGTCCTTCATGATCTTGGTGCCGTAGACGGCGGAAGCCATGCCGCCCTCCTGGTCGGAGCCGCCGCGGCCATAAATGACGGCGTCGGTCTCAAAACCCTTGTAGGGATCGGCTTCCCAGTTGTTGATGTTGCCGATGCCCACGGTGTCGATGTGGGAGTCGATGGCGATGATCTTCTCGCCCTGGCCCATCCAGCCGATGACGTTGCCCAGGCCGTCGAACTCTACCTTGTCGTAGCCCAGCTTTTCCATCTCGGCGGCGATGCGCTTGACGACGCCCTCTTCCTCGCAGCTCTCGCTGGGAATGGCGATCATATCCCGCAGGAACTGGCTCATGTTGGCTTCATAACCCTTGGCTGCCTGCTTGATGGCTTCAAAGTTCATAGGTGACATCCTCCTCAAAAAATTGACGGTTAAGTCGCTTTCTTTTTACCGGAAAAATCGGGGCTGGGCCGCTGCCGCAGCTCCCTTGCTGTCTCCATCATAGCACAAGTCCGGCAGATGTCAAACTAAATTTTTGTAATGCTGAAAATTTTTGTGAAACTCCATTGATTTTTTTGTATTTTATGGTATGATGGAGCCATATAGAAATAGGCAGAGACGAAGCCGTGTGCCAATGGAGGGATATCCATGTTGAAAGAACAGGAAATGCAGACGCTCAAGCAGATCGCCAAGGGAGTGGCCGAGCAGTTCGGTTCCAACTGCGAGGTGGTCATCCACGAGATTACGGAGAAAAGCGCCTACAGCTCCATCGTGGCCATCTATAACGGCCATGTGACGGGCCGCAAGCTGGGGGACGGTCCTTCCCATGTGGTACTGGAACAGCTGGGCAAGGCCGAGCGGGACCCGTCGGACCATCCCAGCTACCTGACCCGGACCCCCGACGGCAAAATTCTCAAATCCACCTCCATCTACATCCGGGATGACAACGGCGAGGTGGCCGCCATCTTCTGCATCAACTTCGATATTTCGGCTCTGACCATGTTTGACCGGGCCCTTGGGGAATTGATCTCTCCCAAGGACACCCAGCAGAAGGAGCCGGAGCGCATCACCCTCAACGTCACCGACCTGCTGGATGACCTCATCCGCCAGTCGGTGGAGCTGGTGGGCAAGCCCGTGGCTATGATGAACAAGGATGACAAGGTAAAAGCCATCCAGTTCCTCAACAAAAACGGGGCGCTGCTCATCACCAAATCCGGCGACAAGATCGCAAAGCACTTTGGGATTTCCAAATATACGCTGTACTCGTATCTTGATGTGAAAACAGGAGGAGACAAAAAATGATTGATCTGTCCATCCACAAGGAAGGCCTGGCCCACAACATCCAGAAGGCCAAGGAAAACCACGTCATCATCCCCACCATCGCCCAGATGCAGCACCCGGAGACCATTCCCGAGAAGATTCAAGCTCGTTTGAAGAACATCGGCCTGTGGGATGTGGACCCCATGAACCTGTTCCGTATCACCTGGAAAAATGAGGCCAAGGAGTTCGGCGGCCTGTACCAGGCGGTTCCCAACTATGTGGAGATCCCCTCCAGCCTGTCCGGCGTGCCCTGCCGGATCATCGCCATGGCCGGCAAGTGGTTCCCCACCGGCTGCCATAAGGTGGGCGCTTCCTTCGGCTGTCTGGCCCCCCGTCTCGTCACCGGCCAGTTCGACGCCACCTACCATCACGCCGTCTGGCCCTCCACCGGCAACTATTGCCGCGGCGGCGCCTTCAACTCCAAGCTGCTGGCCTGCGATTCTGTGGCTATCCTGCCCGCTGAAATGAGCAAGGAGCGCTTCGAGTGGCTGTCCAAGATTGCCGGACAGGTCATCGCCACCCCCGGCTGTGAGTCCAACGTCAAGGAGATTTTCGACAAGACGTGGGAGCTGAAGCAGGACCCCACCATGATGATCTTCAACCAATTTGAGGAGATGGGCAACCCCCTGTGGCACTACAACGTCACCGGCAACGCCCTGGCCGATCTGTTCGAGGCCATCAAGCGCCCCGGCGACACCTTTGCCGCCGCTGCCTTTACCTCCGGATCCGCCGGTACCATGAGCGCCGGTGATCTGCTGAAGGACAAGTACCCCCACTTGAAGCTGGCCGTGGGCGAAGCCCTCCAGTGCCCCACCATTCTCAACAACGGCTTCGGCGGCCACCGCATCGAGGGCATCGGTGACAAGCATATCCCCTGGATTCACAACGTCAAGAATACCGATATGGCCATTGCCATCGATGACGAGGATTCTCAGAGATTGCTGCGGCTGTTCAATACCCCCGACGGTCAGAAGTACCTCAAGGAGGAGCTGGGCCTGGAGGACGAGCTCATCGAAAAGCTGACCTGGCTGGGCATTTCCGGCATCGCCAATATCCTCTGCTGCATCAAGATGGCAAAGTATTACGAGCTGACGGAGCATGATGTGGTGGGTACGGTTCTCACCGACTCCGCCGTCATGTATCAGTCCCGCATTGAGGAGCTCAATGAGATGCACGGCCCGTATAATCTCCACGAGGCCGCTCTGGACCACAACCTCCATATGCTGGGCCTCAAGACCGACAGCATGATGGAGCTGACCTACGCCGAGCGCAAGCGGGTCCATAACCTCAAGTATTATACCTGGGTGGAGCAGCAGGCCCGCAGCGTCGAGGACCTCAACGCTCTGTGGTACGATACCAAGGGCACCTGGGACGCCGTCCATGCGCAGGCCAAGGAGCTGGACGAACTCATCAACGAGTTCAACGAAGCCACCGGCGTGCTCAAATCCCTGTAAGTTCAAAAAACGGTACATACGCCAACCGGGCGGGGCCATCGCCCCGCCCGGTTTTGTCTGCATGGTGAATGTATGGAGCTGCCACAACGAAAGAAATTGCGTCTGCCAGAGTACGATTACAGCCAAAACGGCGCGTATTTCATAACGATCTGCACACAAGGCAAGAAGAAAATTTTCGGAAATTGTGTTGTAGGGCGGGACC
>DVJJ01000046.1 GCA_018716875.1 Candidatus Avoscillospira avistercoris | reverse complement strand
CCCATCGGAGGACAATATGCTCAAGATCACCGGCGATGGCCGCAAGCTGGGGCTGGACCAGCGTATCATCAACCAGTTGCTGCCGGACGAACCCGGCACGAAGGTCAACCAATGTGTGGCAAACATCATGCAGATTTGGCGGGACGGCGAGGCCGACAAGCTGACCCAGCTGGTGTTCTGCGATATTTCCACGCCCCAGGCGGCCCCTTCCAAAAAGGCAGCCAAGGCGCTGGACAACCCCACGCTCCATGCGCTGGAACAGGCTGTGCCGCTGGAAGAGCCGGAGCCGGTCTTTACCATCTACGAGGACATCCGGCAAAAGCTCATCGCCCAGGGGATGCCCGCCGAACAGATCGCTTTCATCCATGAGGCCAACACCGAAGTGCGGAAAAAGGAGCTGTTTTCCAAAGTCCGTACCGGCCAGGTGCGCGTTTTGCTGGGCAGCACCGCCAAGATGGGCGCTGGCACCAATGTGCAGGACCGGCTGGTGGCGCTCCATGACCTGGACTGCCCCTGGCGGCCCGGTGACCTGGCCCAGCGCAAGGGCCGTATTGAGCGTCAGGGTAACCAAAATCCCCTGGTCCATGTGTATCGCTATGTCACCGAGGGGACCTTTGATGCCTATCTCTGGCAAACGGTGGAGAACAAGCAGAAATTCATCAGCCAGATCATGACTTCCAAATCGCCGGTGCGAAGCTGTGATGATGTGGACGAAACGGCGCTTTCTTTTGCCGAGATCAAGGCATTGTGCGCCGGAGACCCGCGCATCAAGGAGCGCATGGACCTGGATGTGGAGGTCTCCAAGCTGAAGCTGATGAAGGCAGATCACCAGAGCAAGCAGTACCGCCTGGAGGACCAGCTGCTCAAATACTTCCCGGAGGAAATTGAGAAAAACAAAGGCTTTATCGCGGGGCTGGAGGCCGATATGGCAACCCTGGCCGCCCATCCACACCCAGAGGACGGCTTTGCCGGTATGGAAGTCCGGGGCGATGTGCTGACAGACAAGGAGAACGCCGGTGCCGCCCTGCTGGATGCCTGCAAGGAGGTCAAAGGCACCGAGCCGGTGCCCATCGGGAATTACCGGGGCTTTGCTATGTCGGCGTCCTTTGATGCGTTCCGGCAGGAATATACGCTCCTGCTGAAAGGCAAGATGACCCACCGGGCAAGTCTCGGCACAGACCCGCGCGGCAACCTGACCCGCATCGACAATGCGCTGGCGCAGATGCCCCAGCGCCTGGAGGCGGTCAAGAACCAGCTGGACAATCTCTACCAGCAGCAGTCCGCCGCCAAAGAGGAAGTAGGCAAACCATTTCCCTTTGAGGACGATCTGCGGGTGAAATCCGCCCGGCTGGTGGAGCTGGACACGCTGCTGAACATCGACGGCAAAGGCCGTTCTTCCCCGGAAACGGTTGTTGCCAAAAATGCGCGCCCCTCCGTCCTAGAGGGGCTTCGCCGTCCCGTGCCGCCGCGAACGGCGGACAAAAAAACCAAGACCCATGAGGAGGTGCGATAACATGAACACAGACAAAAACACGGCCCTCTATGAAAAGATGGCCACCGAGCAGGACAAGTTTCGGGACTGGCTGAAAAGCCAGTCCCCGGCGGAGGTTTTGAACCATGCTTACGAGTACACCGTCCGGGAGGACATTGTGATGGCGATGGAGGAACTGGAGCTGCCGGAAGCCCAGGCGGCTGCGCTGCTGGCCTCGCCGTCCCCGCTGGCGGATGTCTACAAAGAATTTGCCGACCGGGAGACTTCCTACATGGACGTGATCCGGGACAGCATCGAGGAACAGGCCGAAGCGGCGCTGAACGCCCAGCGCGAGCTGCCGCTCTACCGGCACGACGCCGCCTATGCCCGCGAACAGGGAGACCTGGATTTGTACCGGGCGTCCCGTCGCGCCAACATCGCCTGCAAGGAGGCCATTGAGAACGCCATTGCCGAAAACTATCGGGACAACCGGCTGGGCGGGGACGCCGTACCCCAGGTGATCGAGCAGTTCGGGTACACCCGCACCCTCTATGTGTTGGCAAACACCGTGCAGCAGAAAGACTGGGACGGGCGGTTCAGCCCAGCCAACAAGGCGTGGGCCAAGACCGTGGACATCCCGCCCAACCCGGACGGATTTGGCGGCAACCGCAACCTGGACTTTGTGGTGGATAGCCACCCCGGTCTGGTCGATCTGTTTTTGAGCCAGACGCGGCAGGACTATCTGCGGCTTCAGCCGCTGACGCCCGAAGAAATCCACGCCGAGGCTGCCCGGCTCTTGCAGGAACTGCGCGTGCCGGAGCATCCCAACAGCCCCCACGGCACCCACTACATGGCCCGCATTTCGCCGGACTTTCTGGCCCGCGCAGGCACCCAGGCCCACGACCAGCTGATGAACCTGCTGCCGTTCCGCAGTCTGGCGATCACCGGCATGAAGGATTTGCCCGGCACCTATGTCACCATTCTGGCCAGCGAGGACCGCTCCAGGAATCTGCGCCAGCGCCACCGTTCCGTCCGCAGCCAGCTCAAGCCGGAGCCGCGCTCTGCTGAAAAAGGCGAGAAGAAAGCGCCTGCCCACAAGAAGCGGGAGCCGGAGCGGTGAGCGCCCCGAAGCGCAAACGGGATGTGCAGCTGAACTTCCGGGTCTCCCCGGAGGAACTGGCGCTGATCGAGCAGAAGATGGCCCAGCTGGGGACGAAAAACCGGGAAGCCTATCTGCGGAAAATGGCTCTGGACGGCTATGTGGTACGGCTGGACTTGCCGGAGCTGAAGGAGCTGGTGTCCTTGCTTCGCCGGAGCAGCAACAATCTGAATCAGCTCACACGCCGGGTGCATGAAACCGGGCGGATTTATGACGCCGACCTGGAGGATATATCCCAGCGGCAGGAGGCTTTGTGGGATGGGGTGCATCGGATATTGACCCAGCTGGCAAAGCTGTCGTGATGGGGGCATACGCTCCGGCTGCAAGAGGGAGGTTCGGCGCGTGCGGATGCTGCGCCGGGCCTCCCTCCTTTTTCTTTTGTCGTATCGTTGCGGTTTTGGATTCTATCAGAGATAATGGAGGCAGAAATGAGGTGATGGCTGATGTTGACGTTTGAAAACGTCCTGACGGTTTTTCAAGAGTATTTGCGCCGCGACCCGGAGGAAGAAGTTCTTCCCTGCAGGCGCGGCTATGTTCGGGTGACCTGGAATCTGGATTCACGCTACTGCGTGGACGGAGTTCTCTGCCGGACCCCGGAGGAACTGTTTGACCTGCTGTTGCAGGATTACTGGGACTTTGAGCTGGTCTGCCGGACAAAAGGCCGCCGGGAGGCCACCGAAGCGGACGAGAGAGCTGTGGACGAACTGTGCCAGCCATACCTGGACTGGCGGAAGGAGGCGCTG
>DVJJ01000045.1 GCA_018716875.1 Candidatus Avoscillospira avistercoris | reverse complement strand
GAGTTCCAGAGTGACCGGATTTTGATTCTCTCCCGGGAAGAGGCCAAAAAGGACCCACGGGAACAGAAAATCTTTTACACGGGCATCATACCCAATCTGGAACTGAGCGAGCTGAAAACCCAGCTGGCCGGAGCGGGGGCCCACTACGACGCCAAAATTGTCGAGCAGATGAGCCCCGTCATGAGCTTTATCCTCTCCTGGATACTGCCCATAGCCATCTGGGTGCTGCTGCTGTCCTTCCTGACCCGCTCCATGTCCAAGCGCATGGGCGGCGGATTCGGCGGCATCGGCCAGTCCAGCGCCAAGGTCTATATGGAGAAGCAGACCGGTGTCACCTTTAAGGATGTGGCCGGTCAGGACGAGGCCAAGGAGTCTCTGGAGGAAATCATTGACTTCCTCCACAACCCCCAGAAGTACGCCGAAATCGGCGCCAAGCTGCCCAAGGGCGCGCTGCTGGTGGGTTCTCCCGGTACCGGTAAAACGCTGCTGGCCAAGGCCGTGGCCGGTGAAGCCAATGTGCCGTTCTTCTCCATCTCCGGCTCCGGCTTTGTGGAGATGTTCGTGGGCGTGGGCGCGTCCCGCGTCCGGGACCTGTTCCAGCAGGCCAGCAAAATGGCCCCCGCCATCATCTTTATCGATGAAATCGACGCCATCGGCAAGACCCGCGACACCCGCATGGGCGGCAACGACGAGCGGGAGCAGACGTTGAACCAGCTGTTGGCCGAAATGGACGGCTTCGACCCCTCCAAGGGCGTCATTGTTCTGGCCGCCACCAACCGGCCCGAGGTGCTGGACAAGGCGCTGCTGCGTCCCGGCCGCTTTGACCGGCGCATTATCGTGGACCGGCCCAACCTGTCGGGCCGTCTCCAGACCCTCAAGGTCCACACCCGTAACATCAAGCTGGCCGAGGACGTGGATCTCAACAAGCTGGCCGCCGCCACCGCCGGTGCGGTGGGCGCGGACCTGGCCAATCTGGTCAACGAAGCCGCGCTGCGGGCCGTCCGGCAGGGCCGCCAGGCCGTCAACCAGCAAGACCTGCTTGTTTCCTTCGAGGTGGTCATTGCCGGTACGGAAAAGAAGGGTACCGTCCTCACCGACATGGAAAAGCGCATTGTCTCCTATCATGAGGTGGGCCATGCTCTGGTGGCGGCCCTGGAGAAACATTCTCAGCCCGTGTCGAAAATCACCATTGTACCCCACACCTCCGGCGCGCTGGGCTACACCATGCAGATGCCCGAGGAAGAGAAATATCTCAACTCCAAGGAAGAGCTGATGACGGAGCTGATGACCCTGGTGGGCGGCCGTGCCGCCGAGCAGCTGGTCTTCGGCGTCCAGACCACCGGCGCCGCCAACGACATCGAGCGGGCCACCGATCTGGCCCGGAAGATGGTCATGCAGTACGGCATGAGCGAGCACTTCGGTCTGATGGCCCTGACCACTGTTGCCAGCCAATATCTGGACGGTCAGGCCATGATGAATTGCGCCGACTCCACGGCGGCCCAGGCCGACAGCGAGGTTCGGGACCTGCTCCAGTCGGCCTACGACAAAGCCATGGGCCTGCTGCGGCAGCACCGGGAACTGCTGGACGAAATCTCCCTGTTCCTGCTGGCCAAGGAGACCATCACCGGCGACGAGCTGATGGCCTTCGTCAACGCCGACAAGAAGCAGCTGCCCGCTGCCGAAGATGTTGCCGAAGACGCCCCCGCAGACTCCTCCGAAGCCCCCGCCGCCGACAAGGACGCCGCATCCTCCGCAGACCAGCCGGAGACCGGCTCCCAGGAGACGCCCTCCGACCCGTCCGGCGATCCGTCGTAATCCTCTCCCGGCAGCACCGCGCCCCCATTCCCGCGGTGCTGCCCTTTTCTGTCCGGCTTTTTTTGATTGATACAACAATAATACGAAAGGAGGCGGCATCATGTCTGTGGATACTTCCGCCATTGCTAAGGTTTTCAGTGCCATCAGCGCCGCCAATGTGGTCCCGGCCATTATCACCTTTGTCATCTCCTACTTTGTGCTGAAAATTGTCGTCAAGATCGTGGGCAATCTGCTGGACCGGACCCCCATGGAAAAAACCATCGTCCGGTTTATCCGCTCCTCCCTGCACATCGTCATGTGGGTGCTGATCTCGGTCATCACCGCCAGCGCCCTGGGCATCGACACCACCTCCATGGTGGCCCTTATCAGTGTGGCCTCCCTGGCCGTCTCCCTGGCTGTCCAGGGGGCGCTGTCCAATCTGGCCGGCGGCGTGACGCTGCTCTCCACCCATCCCTTCCGGGTGGGCGACTTTGTGGAGGTGGGCGGCGTATCCGGCACCGTCCGGGAAATCGGCATGACTTACACCACCCTCACCACCGCCGACCAGAAGGAGATTTTCGTCCCCAACAGCGAGGTCTCCTCCAGCAAAATCATCAACTATACCATGGTGGGCACCCGCCGGGTGGACCTGACCTTTACGGCCTCCTACGACGACGATGTGGAGACCGTCAAGGCGGCCTTGCGCAAGGCCGCCGCGCTGCCCCAGGTCCTGGAGGACCCGCCCCTGTTCGTGGCCGTCAACAACTACGGCGACAGCGCCATTGAATACGTCCTGCGGGCCTGGACCTCCAGCGCCGACTACTGGGACGTCTACTACCGGATCATTGAAAATGTCAAGGTCTGCTTTGACGAGGCCGGCATCACCATGACGTATCCCCACCTCAACGTCCATCTCTCCGCCCACGATACCCCGGCTCCAAAAAAAGACGCATAATTTCCTGCGCGGACGCATCTGTTTTTACAGGTGCGTCCGCGTCTTTTCTGGAAACCAAGAAGCAAAAATCGCGGTGACTTTTCGGAAAAATGGACAAATCAACCGGTGTAAAATCGTCTTTTTTGCAGGGCACAGCAGGCCGCTTTTCATTGACATTGCCAGTCAGAATTGGTAGAATATATCCGGATAGGGGGGTTATGCCGCACCTGCTCCACAGCCCCCCGCTGGGCCGGCGCGCCGCGCCGACGCCCTGCTTCTTTTAGGCGCCGCTGTTCAGGGGCGCCGTCCCACGCAAAACCCTCACAATCTTTGGTCATCATGAATTAGGAGGATATTACATTGAAGGAATGGGATCGCTTAATTACTGTTGAAGAAATGGAAGCGGCTACCGAGCGCTTGCTGGAAACCGGCAAGAAGGTCGGCGCTGATTCCTGGCAGCAGCGCGTCAAGAACCAGACCCCGCATTGCGGCTTCGGCGAAGCCGGCACCTGCTGCCGTATCTGCTCCATGGGCCCCTGCCGCATCACCCCCAAGGCCCCCCGCGGCATCTGCGGCTGCGACGTCCATGGCATCGTTGGCCGTAACTACCTGCGGTTCACCGCCGGCGGCGCTGCTGCGCACTCCGACCATGGCCGCGCCATCGCCCACACCCTGTACCTGGCCAAGGAGGGCGGCAACTATCAGGTCAAGGACCCCGAAAAGCTGAAGAAAATCGCCGGCGAGTGGGGCATTGAGACCGAGGGCAAGGACATCTATGATCTGGCCCACGAAGTCGCTGAGACCGGCCTCATGGAGTACGGCAAGCCCTTCGGCACCCAGCGCTTCCTGAAGCGTGCCCCCGAGGCCCGTCAGAAGATCTGGGAGGAGCAGGGCATTGCTCCCCGCGCCATCGACCGCGAAGTCAGCCAGTCTCTGCACATGACCCACATGGGCTGTTCTTCCCTGCCCGAGGCTCTGATCCGTCAGTCCTTCCGTACCGGCCTGTCCGACGGCTGGGGCGGCTCCATGATGGGCACTGAGTTCTCCGACGTGCTGTTCGGCACCCCCAAGCCCATTGACACCGAGGGCAACCTGGGCGTCATGGAGAAGGACATGGTCAACATCGTTGTCCACGGCCACGACCCCTCCCTGTCCGAAATGGTCGTCATGTACGCCCAGGACCCCGAGATGATCGCTCTGGCCAAGGAGCACGGCGCCAAGGGCATCAACGTATGTGGCGTCTGCTGCACCGCCAACGAAGTCGCCATGCGTCACGGCATCCCCATGGCCGGTAACTTCCTGCAGCAGGAGAACGTGGTCCTCACCGGCGCCTGCGAAGCCATCGTCGTCGATGTGCAGTGCATCTTCCCCGCCCTGGGCCCCCTGTCCAAGTGCTTCCACACCAAGTTCATCACCACTTCCCCCATCGCCCGGATGCCCGACTCCGAGTTCATCGAGTTCCACGAGGAGACCGCCGGCGAGAACGCCAAGGCAATCGTCAAGATGGCCATTGAGAACTTCGACAACCGCAATCAGGACCTGGTGTTCATCCCCGAGCTGAAGACCAAGTGCACCGTCGGTTACTCCGTCGAAGCCATCAAGAAGTGCCTGGATGGCGTCACCAACAGCCACGTTGACGAGCTGGGCACCACCAAGCCCCTCATCGACTGCGTCAAGGCCGGTGTCCTCCGCGGCGCTGTGGCCATGGTCGGTTGTAACAACCCCAAGGTCCGCCCCGACACCTACCACATCGAGCTGATGAAGAAGCTGCTGGAGAACGACATCATCGTCATCGTGTCCGGCTGCTCCGCTCAGGCTGCTGCCAAGGCTGGTCTGCTGGATAAGGAAGCCGCCAAGTACTGCGGCGAAGGCCTGAAGCGCGTCTGCAAGCTGGTTGGCATTCCTCCCGTGCTGCACATGGGCTCCTGCGTCGATATCTCCCGTATGATGATCCTGGCTGCCGATATCGCCAAGGACTGGGGCATCGACATCTGCCAGGTTCCCGTCGTGGGCTGCGCTCCCGAGTGGATGTCCGAGAAGGCTGTCTCCATCGGTAACTACGTCGTTGCCACCGGTATCGAGACCTTCCTGGGCGTTAACCCCTACACCAAGGGTTCCACCGAGGTTGAGGGCCTGCTGCAGGGTTCCGTCAAGGATTGGGTCGGCGCCAAGTTCGTCGTGGACACCGATCTGGATTCCCTGTGCGAGAAGATGATGGCCTGCCTGGAGGAGAAGCGTGCCGCTCTGGGCATCTGATCCCCTTTATCCCCGCACTTTACATGAATTAAAAGAGGTTTCGTCATGAAAATCGCTGTTACCGGCAAGGGCGGCGTGGGTAAAACCACCCTCTCTTCCACCCTTGCCCGGCTCTATGCCGACGAGGGGCGCACGGTGCTTGCCGCCGATGTGGACCCCGACGCCAACCTGGGCCTGGCCCTGGGTCTGACGGAGGAGGAGGTCAATTCCATCGTCCCCGTCTCCAAAATGAAGGAACTGGCCCGGGAGCGTACCGCTGCCAACGCCAGCAACACCTTCTACAAGCTCAATCCTGAGGTCTCGGATCTGCCCGACAAACTGGCCAAGGACGTCAACGGCGTCAAGCTGCTGGTCATGGGCACCGTGGACACCGGCGGCACCGGCTGCGTGTGCCCCGAGCATGTGATGCTCAAGGCGCTGCTGTCCAGCCTGGTGTTCCGCAAGGACGACGTGGTCATTATGGACATGGAGGCCGGTCTGGAACATCTGGGCCGCGGTACCGCCAGTCTTATGGACCAATTCATCGCCGTCATTGAACCCGGCGCCCGCTCCATCCAGACCTATGAGCGCATCCGCCAGCTGGCCGCCGATATCGGCGTCCACAAGGTGCAGGTGGTGGGCAACAAAATCCGCAGCGAGGACGACAAGGACTTCCTCCGTTCCCGCATCCCCGAGGATGCGCTGTTGGGCTTTATCAGCTACAACGAGGAGGTCATTGACGCCGACCGGCGCGGCCTCTCTCCCTACGACGTAAGCCCCAAAGCCCTGGATGAAATCCGGGCCATTAAGGCGAAAATTGACCAACGCTGAAACATGAAAGGAATGAATCGATAAATGGGATTATTTGAAAGAGTGTTCAGAGGCTCTGACGAGATGTTTGCCAAGGCTGAGGCCGACGTAAACGCCCTTGTTGCCGAGCTTGGCGCTGACGCCCCCATGACCATGCCTGATACGGCCTACTTCCTGGCCTGTATCTACGCCTACCTGGGCAAGAAGATCACCACCGTCGGTGAGCTGCAGGCCACCCTGGCCGATGTAAAGGCCATGATGCTCCGCGAGCCCCGCACCAACTCCATCTTCTCCTCCGGCGTCGGCACCGCCATTGCCGCCGAGATGATCGAGGCCTGCAAGTATGCCCGCTCCTCCGCTCCCTACGAGGGCACCTCCTACCACGGCCACTTCACCGACGCCGAGGTCCGTGAGCTGGGCGTTCCCCTGGTTACCCGCGATATCCCCGGCTTCGTCGTTATGATCGGCCCCGCTCCCTCCGCTGAGGAGGCTGCCGAGACCATCAAGGGCTATCAGAGCCGCGGTATCTTCGTCTTCCTGATCGGCGGCATCATCGAGCAGGCCGAGCAGATGGGTCTGGCCATGGGCTTCCCTGTCCGTGTCGTGCCCGTCGGTGAGGACATCTGGTCCGTCGGCCACGTCATCTCCCTGGTCGTCCGTGCCACCATGATCTTCGGCGCCACCGAGCCCGGCGACTACGACGCTTTCATGGAGTACTCCATGGACCGTATCTTCGCCTTCGTCAACGCCTACGCCCCCGTCAACGACATCACCGTGGCCTGCGGCGCCGGTGCCATCAAGATGGGCTTCCCCGTCATCACCAACGACACCAACGACATGTGGGCCGTGCCCAAGTCCCTGATTATCCACACCGATACCAAGGACTGGATTGACACCTCTCTCGAGGCCCGTGACATCAAGATTAAGGTCACCAACATCGATATCCCCGTGGCCTTCTCCTCCGCCTTCGAGGGCGAGATCATCCGTAAGGCCGACATGCAGATCGAGGCCGACGGCTCCCGCGTGGACTGCTTCGAGCTGGTTCTGTCCAAGGACGCCCACGAGATCGAGGACCATGCCATCATCCTGGACGGCCCCGACTTCGACGAGTTCGA
Organism: Candidatus Avoscillospira avistercoris; assembly: GCA_018716875.1. Lineage (GTDB taxonomy): Bacteria > Bacillota > Clostridia > Oscillospirales > Oscillospiraceae > Avoscillospira_A > Avoscillospira_A avistercoris. The sequence goes on along the minus strand of DVJJ01000045.1, from coordinate 6,877 downwards.
GCCCGGCTCCAAGATCAGCTTCACCATGATCGCCGAGGTTGCCGGCAAGTCCATGCAGAGCGACTTCGAGCCCGTCATGGAGCGTAAGATCCACAACTTCCTCAACTGTGTGGAAGGCGTCATGCACACCGGTCAGCGTGACATGATCCGTATCCGCGTCAGCAAGGCCGCTTTTGAGGCCGGCTTCCGCGCCAAGCACATCGGTGAGGTTCTGTACGCCAAGATCAAGTCCGAGTTCGACACCGTCGTTGACAAGTGCCAGGTTAAGATCTGCACCATCGCCGAGAAGAACAAGGACCTGCGCGCCATGGCCAACCAGGTCTTCGATGCCCGTGACGAGCGTCTGAAGTCCCTGACCGACGAGTCCGTCGAGGTCTTCTACACCTGTACCCTGTGCCAGGCCTTCTCCCCCAGCCACGTCTGCATCGTTACCCCCGAGCGTCTGGGTCTGTGCGGCGCCGTGTCCTGGCTGGACGCCAAGGCCACCAATGAGCTGGATCCCACCGGTCCCTGCCAGATCGTCACCAAGCACAACTGCATCGACGAGCGTGTGGGCCGTTACGAGGATGTCAACGAGGCTGTCCAGAAGTACTCCCATGGCGAGCTGGAGCAGGTCACTCTGTACTCCATCTTCGAGGATCCCATGACCTCCTGCGGCTGCTTCGAGTGTATCTGCGGCATCGAGCCCTGCACCAACGGTGTGGTTATCACCAACCGTGAGCATGCCGGCATGACGCCTCTGGGCATGACCTTCTCCGAGATGGCCTCCATGACCGGCGGCGGCGTCCAGACCCCCGGCTTCATGGGCCACGGCAAGCACTTCATCTACTCCAAGAAGTTCATGAAGGCCGAAGGCGGCCTGGGCCGTATCGTGTGGCTGCCCAAGGCTCTGAAGGAGCAGGTCCGCGACCGTCTGAACGAGTCCGCCAAGGAGCTGTACGGTGTTGACAACTTCGCCGACATGATCGCTGACGAGACCGTCTGCGAAGAGGATACCGAGCAGCTGCTCAACTACCTGACCGAGCACAACCACCCCGTTCTCGGCATGGATCCCTTCGATTTCTAATCGAATCTTCCAAACAACAGAGGGCCCGGATCGCAAGATCCGGGCCTTTTGAGCTAGTCAAAAATATTTTGACTAGCTCAAAAGGCGAGAAATTAACTTCACGAAAGTTAATTTCTCGTTCTATTGAAATTGGTGCAGGGGACTTTTTGTCCCCCGCACACACACCCTGCTACTCTGTTGATGCAGGTTTTATGAATTAGGGAAAAATCTGCTTTATAAGTTTTGGAGGTGTATCCTATGGATAAAAAAGCGCTGCGCCTGGAGATCGGCGCACTAAAAAAACAGCTGACAGCAGAGCAGATTGAAACGGCCAGCGCCGCTCTGGCCCGGCAGCTCTTTGCTCATCCAATCTATCAGAAGGCACAATCCATTTACGGCTATCTGTCCTACAACCAGGAGGTCCGGACCATGGCCATTCTGGAACAGGCGCAGAAGGACGGAAAACGGGTGGCGGTCCCCAAGGTCTACGGCGACAGAATGGAATTTCTGTGGCTGGACGATTTAACAGCGGTGGCCCCCGGCGCCTATGACATTCCCGAGCCTGTAGCCGACGATCCCATTGCCGACGATGAGACAGCACTGATTCTCATGCCCGGTCTGGCCTTTGACCAAGAGGGCCGCCGCTGCGGCTACGGCGGCGGATTTTATGACAAATGGCTTTCGCAGCACCCCGGCCATCCCCTGGTGGCCCTGTGCTACGGTTTTCAGATGCGGGACCATCTGGAAACGGACCCCCATGATGTTCCGGTGGATGTGGTTCTGTGGGAGGACATTCCGTGATGGAGGGACAAAACTACGAACGGCTGTGCAGCCAATGGGCGGCGGAATTATCCACACAGCCTGTGGAAGAACTGCTGCACCGGGTGCCGGAATTACAGCCCGACGGGCCGGGCCGCTATGTGTTATACCACTTTGGCCGTCCCTACCACTACGACAGCGCCACTGGTCTGGTGACGGCGGCAGACGGCGGCCATGCCACGGTATTGCAGCGGCTCAATATCTACACCCTTTTGGCCTATTGTCAGCGTGACGCCCAACCAACAGGCCAATGGGTACCGTTCCGAGAGGTCCCCGGAGCCGGTCCCTATGCTCCGGCATTCCAGCGGGGCAATCTGGAGCCCTTCGCCACCACCTTTGCCGGACATCCGGATGCATTGCGGCAAGCCGCATCGGCTCTGGGTGGGACGCCGCTGCCTGAAAGTGATGTAGGTTTTCAGCTTTCGGCCTTTGCGTGTATTCCCATGCGGTTTTATTTTTGGGACAGCGACGAGGAGTTCCCAGCCCAGGCTAATATTCTATTTGATTCTGGCGCGGGCCGGTTCATCCACGTGGAATCTCTGGTGACGCTGGCTTCCGAAGCGTTAAACCGATTGGCACAGACGGTAGAGCTCCCTATTGCCGATACATAGAGCAGAATCCGTCTCAGAAGGGAAAAAATATAAAAGTATTACTCGATTTTTTCAAAAAATCGAGTAATACTTTTACTTTTTGATATTCCATACTAGCTATACTACGTCAAAAGTGGGCCGCTGCGTACTGCAACGGCCCACTCTTTTAAAATCAGGAATGCTGTCTGGCTGCCTTACGGGCAATGCGCTCGTCTTTCGTCTTGAGGTACTTCTCCAAAATGGGGACAATAATCAAAGCGATAAAGCAAGCGGTGAAACCGCCGTTATACAGGCAGAAGCCGCCATGGAGGGCGGGCACGCTGGTAACCAGAGAGTAATGCAGCGCACCGGCCACGATACCGGCAATCCAGCCAAACTGTCCGGCAATGGGGCTCAAACCATTGGCGAAGCACAGGCCCACCACAATGGCCTGGGCGTTAATGGAAGTTTGGCCCACCAGGGACATCAGGAAGTAGCCCACCATAATGGGCCAAACGTTGCCGGGATGGCTGCCCGACACGCCGCAAGACAGCATGCAGAACACGACGCCGATGGTAGGACCGGTCCAGGTAGCGCCCACCAGATTGTAATACAGCATGATGAACAGGCCGTAGATGCCCAGGTTCATCACGGTCATAGCCGGGCCGTACTTGGCGGAAAAGTCCACCTTATGGCCTGTATCCTGCAACAGCTTACCGTAACCCCGGAAGGAGTTGCCGTTGAGCACGAAGCCCGCCACCACACAGGCGCCAAAGACCACAATGCAGAACGCGTTGCACAGCAGCGGGAAGCCCTCGCTGAGGTTGGCCGAAATCTCCGGCAGTTCGCCGCCCAGGGTGTTATACAACAGCGCCCGCAGCAGGAATCCCAACATACCCATGGGAAGGCCGGCAGAGTAGATGGAATAGCCTTTGTGGACGTTGGGCGAATGGGCACAGCCAATGGCCGTCAAGAATCCGATGATAGCGCCCACCAGCAGGCTCAGAGCCACACTGGATGCTGTAAAGCCGTGATTGGTTAGGCCCGGATACCGCAGGGCCAAATCCGATATCAGCGGTGCCAGGGCCGTGGAAAACATAGCGAAGTTGACCGCTGTAGACGGCTTCTGTTTATGGACGGCCGCATAGATATACGCACCCAGGAAGCCGGGCCAGATGTTCAGGACATTGATGCCGAAGAAGGAGAATCCCACCGTCAGCAGATATCCGATTGCCGTGGTACCGTTGGCCTGGTAGCCCGGCAGCTGCATCATCAGCCAGCAGATCAAGCCCACCACGCCGGTATTAAAGAAGGCGGCGGACACGCTGCCCACCAGGAAATAGTCCTGGGTCAGCTGATCAGGCGCCATCAGGATTTTGTACAGGCCGGAGAACACCTGGCCCCGGTCGGGCACGATAAATGCCATGACCAAAAAGGCCAGAGACATACATAGAAACACACGTTTCAGGACCGTACTGGCCGAAGTCTGTTTCGCATTCATGTTGAAATCCCCTTTCCAGCCGCCGTGCCTCCGGCGGCCTACGTTTCCAGATTGGATGTGCAGGGATTAACGGAACTGCTCACCCGCCGAGGCGGATGAGCAGCAAAAGGCAAAGGCTCAGAGGTCGGCTGCCAGACGGGCAGCCTCCACCACATGGCCGATGAGTACGGAAGTTGTGACGCTGCCCACGCCGCCGGGAACGGGAGTAATAGCCTCTACGATGGGCTCAATCTCCTCGTAGACGGCATCGCCGGCGATGCCGCCCTTGGCCTCGTCCCAGTTGATGGACACGTCAATGACGATCTGGCCGGGGCGCACATATTCCTTGGTCAGGCTGCGCAGAACACCGGCGGCAGACACCAGAATATCGGCCTCACGGGTGACGGAGGGCACATCCTTGGTGCGGGTATGGCAGACGGTGACGGTGGCGTTTTTCGCCATGAGCATCATGGCGGCAGGCTTGCCGACCACCAGGCTGCGGCCGATGATGACGGCCTTCTTGCCGGTGCAGTCGATGCCGTAATGGTCCAGAATCTCCATGCAGGCCGCGGGAGTGCAGGGGGCATAGCCCATGCTCTTACCCATGAACACGCCGGCGTTGGAAAGATCGGTCATGCCGTCCACGTCCTTCTTGGGGTCCAGACGGTTGCAGATCTCATCCTGGTCGGCCTTCAGGTGCTTGGGCAGGGGCCGGAACATCAGAACGCCGTGGATTTTGTCGTTGGCGTTGATCTCGTCGATGACCTTCAGCAGGTCCTCCTTGCTCACATCCTCGGGCAGAACGAATTTCTCCACCTCGACACCGATGAGCTCCGCACGCTTTGTTGCGCCGCGCTCATAGGAAAGATCGTCGGGCCGCTCGCCCACGCGCACGATACCCAGGGTGGGAACGACGCCCTTGGCCTTCAGTTCCTCCACCTGTGCCTGTAATTTTGCGTTGAGGGCAGCGGTTACTTCCTTGCCCAAAAGCTGCTTTGCCATGTTTTTCCCTCCAAAAAATCAGGGCCCCACCCACGCGGGGCCCGTTTCATTAAAAGTTTGCGCGGACGGCGGCGAAAATCTCGTCAGCCAAGGCGCAGTATTGGTCCAGCATACCGTTGGCCTTATCGTTCAGCTCTTCGGCCTTTTCACGGTTCTTCATGGACTTGGTATTGATGAACACATTGAGGCTGGCGCTCATGAGCGCGGCCTTGCAGCAGGCAGCGCCGCAGCCGGCGTCGGAGACGGCCAGGCGGGAGCCCTTATCCGCAAAGGTCTTGATGACGTCGATGGCCTCGCAGCAGGTCTCCATGATCTCCATGGGAACCGAGCAGGCCGTCAGCGTGGCCTCCTCCAGGATGCGGTCCCGGTCGGGATCGTCCTTGGGAATGCCGTAGGCCTTGGCCAGCGGCTCAAAGCAGACGGCATCCTGCGCCACCAGGTCCAGCAGCTTGCGCTGCAACTTGTCGGACTTGGCCTTGAGGGCCTGCATCTCCTCTTCCACATCGGCGTATTTCTTTTTGCCGACGGTCAGAGAGCCGACCATGTTGCCCAGGGCCGTGCCGATGGCGCCGACCAGGGCCGCGGCGCCGCCGCCGCCGGGAACGGGAGCGTTGGAGGCCAGAACCTCCACAAACTCTTCACAGCTTCTCTTGGTAAACTCCATGGGTTCCTCCAATATGTTACAAAAATATCATATGTTGGGGGCAGCACCGGCGAAATGGCCGGTGCTGCCGTGGCAATTTGCAGTTTTGGGAATCGATTAGAACAGGCCGGAGATCTTGCCGGTGGCGTCCACGTCGATGCGCTCGGCAGCAGGGACCTTGGGCAGACCGGGCATGGTCATGATCTCACCGGTGAGGGCAACCAGGAAGCCGGCGCCAGCGGAAACCTTGATGTTACGCACGGTAACGGTGAAGTCCTTGGGAGCGCCCAGCTTGGAGGGATCGTCGGACAGGCTGTACTGGGTCTTGGCCATGCAGATGGGCAGCTTGTCGTAGCCCAGCTCGGTGAGGGTCTTGATCTGCTTCTGCGCGTTGGGGGTAAAGGCAACGTCCTTACCGCCGTAGATCTTCTGCACGATGGCAGTGATCTTGTCCTCAATGCTCATATCCAGCTCGTAAGCGAAGGTGAAGTCATTGGGCTCTTCCACCAGACGGATGACTTCCTTGGCCAGCTCGATGCCGCCTTCGCCGCCCTTGGCCCAAACCTCGGACAGAGCGACATTGACGCCCAGCTCCTTGCACTTGTCCTCGACCAGCTTCAGCTCAGCCTCGGTGTCCATGGGGAAGCGGTTGATGGCAACCACGCAGGGCAGCTTGTAAACGTTGGTGATGTTGGAAACGTGCTTCAGCAGGTTGGGCAGGCCCTTTTCCAGAGCTTCCAGGTTCTCCTGGCCCAGATCAGCCTTGGGCACGCCGCCGTTGTACTTCAGAGCGCGGACGGTAGCCACGATGACGACGGCGGAGGGCTTCAGACCGGCCATACGGCACTTGATGTCCAGGAACTTCTCAGCGCCCAGGTCGGCACCGAAGCCGGCCTCGGTAATGCAGTAGTCGGACAGACGCATGGCGATCTTGGTAGCGGTAACGGAGTTACAGCCGTGGGCGATGTTGGCGAAGGGGCCGCCGTGGACGAAGGAGGGGGTATGCTCCAGGGTCTGCACCAGGTTGGGCTTCAGGGCGTCCTTCAGCAGAGCGGTCATGGCGCCGGCAGCGTTCAGATCACCGGCGGTGACGGGCTTCTCGTCGTAGGTGTAGCCGACGATGATGCGGCTCAGACGGGCCTTCAGGTCGGTGATGTCGGAGGCCAAGCACAGAACCGCCATGATCTCGGAAGCAACGGTGATGTCGTAGCCGTCCTCACGGGGCACGCCGTTGGCGCGGCCGCCCAGGCCGTCCACCACGAACCGCAGCTGGCGGTCGTTCATGTCCACGCAGCGGTGCCACGTGATCCGGCGGGGAT
>DVJJ01000044.1 GCA_018716875.1 Candidatus Avoscillospira avistercoris | reverse complement strand
GTCCACCGCTTCTTTACCGTAAATCACTGTACCAACATCGGATGCCAGTTCCCCGGTAGCCATCATATACTCCAGAAATTTATCCCGTTTAATCCGGGAATTTGCCGTAACAAACTCCACAATTCGCTCCTGAATCCGGTTAAAATACTGGTACGTGGCCGGTGCGCCCACCACTGTGCCGGAAATCCGTACCGGGTGGATGGTCATACCCGCCGACGGGGCAATCAGACATTTTTTTGCCGATACGGCCAGAGGCACACCGATGGAATGGCCGCCGCCCAGCACCAGGGACACGGTAGGTTTTTTCATACCGGAAATCAGTTCGGCAATGGCCAGTCCCGCCTCAATGTCGCCGCCGACAGTGTTGAGCAACAGCAGCAACCCGTCAATCTCCTCGCTCTCCTCAATGGAGGCCAGCAAAGGCAGCACATGTTCGTATTTTGTAGTTTTTACCGTATCGGGTAGCACCTGATGGCCTTCGATCTGACCGATGATGGTCAGCGTATAAATGGTGCCCCCGTTCGTTCTCGTTGTGGTGCCGCCCAGCTCCGTCAGCTGCGGCTCTGCGTGGCATTGTTTCTCTTGTTCCATGTGGTCACACCTCCATACAGCGTTCGTCTCTAGTATGCCCGCTGTAGCGCCGCATAACCACAGAACATGCCATTTCCCGTCTTGCGTCCATGGACAAATTGTGGTATTATTAAAAATTGAGGTGCTGTTTATGACAAAAACCAATGTGATGCGGCTATTGGATCAGGCGAAAATCCCCTATCGTACCGCGTCCTATGACTATGATGAAAACGACCTCAACGGTATGCACGCCGCCGAGGGCATCGGCATGGAGCCGGAAACCGTATTCAAAACCCTGGTGGCTCGGGGAGAAAAGCATGGGTGCTGCGTTTTCTGCATTCCCGTCTGCTGTTCCCTCGACCTGAAAAAGGCCGCCAAGGCTGCCGGTGAAAAAAAGGTGGATTTGGTTCCGGTTAAGGAGCTTCTGGGGCTGACAGGCTATATCCGCGGCGGATGCAGCCCTATTGGTATGAAGAAGGATTTCCCCACCTTTCTGGAGGAAACGGCCCAGCTCTGCGATGAAATTGCTGTCTCCGCCGGTCAGCGAGGGGTACAGGTTATCCTCTCCCCTGATGATTTATGCCAGTACCGTTCGGCCGCATATTGTGATCTGACAGAATAACAGACTATCAAATGGGAGGAACCTACCAATGACATTTGAATTTAAGACCAAGGGCGTATGTTCCAGAATGATTCACTTTGATCTGGACGGTACTACGGTCCGCAATGTGGAATTCACCGGCGGCTGCAATGGCAATTTGCAGGGAATCGGCGCTCTGGTGGAAGGTATGGAAGTGGACGAAGTCATCCGCCGTCTTCAGGGTATCCGCTGCGGTTTCAAGGAGACCTCCTGCCCTGATCAGCTGTCCCAGGCCTTGACTGCTGCCTGTGCCAAACTGGCGGAAAAGAAGAGCTCCTGAGCACTTCTTTTCCCTTGAAATGAACGTTTAAGCCCATATCGCGCAAAAACGCCGGAGCATTTGCTCCGGCGTTTGTTTTATCATCTTATGCGGTTGGGCAATCAGCAGCAGGAGTCCTCAGACTCTTCCTCGTCCACCTCGAACTCCAAAGTCTCGTTGCACTTGGGGCAGGAGACGGAGCCCTGAGCAACGGTATCCTCGTCGATGGTGATGATCTCATTGCAGACGGGGCACTTCACCTCATACAGGACATCGTCATCGTAGTCGAAGTCCACATCCTCGTCATCCTCATCGTCATCACAGCAGCAGCAGTCGTCATCCTCGTCCTCGTCGCCGTCCAGATACTCCTCGATGGCGTCCAGCTCCTCCTCGATCTGATCCAGCTCGTCAGAAACGGCCTGGGCGTCAGCCTCGATATCGGAAATGGCGTAGGAAACGTCCTCCAGCATATCCACAATGGCGGACAGCAGCTTGCCCTCGCCCTTGTCGGTGTCGATCTTGAGGCCTTCCATCAGACCTCTGAGATATGCGGATTTTTCAGAAAGCGTCATGGTAGTTTCTCCTTTCGCTTACATAGGATGATACAAATCAGGCCTTGGCGCGGCTCAGGTACTCACCGGTACGGGTGTCAATGGTGATCTTGTCGCCCTCGTTGATGAACAGAGGCACGCGGACCTCAGCGCCGGTCTCCACGGTGGCGGGCTTCAGGGTGTTGGTGGCAGTGTTGCCGGCCAGACCGGGCTCGGTCTCCGTAACAACCAGATCAACAAAGTTGGGAGCTTCCACGCCGAACACGTTGCCCTTGTAGGACAGAACGGTGCAGGTATCGTTCTCCTTAACAAAGCGGAAGCTGTCGTCCAGCACACTCTTGTCGATGGGGATCATGTCGAAAGTCTCCATGTCCATGAAGTAGTACAGGTCGCCGTCGGAGTAGGAGTACTCCATCTTCTTTCTCTCGACGAAAGCGGTGGGGTACTTGTCGTTGGGGTTGAAGGTGGTCTCAGTCACGCCGCCGGTGATGACGTTTCTCATCTTGACGCGGACAAAGGCAGCGCCCTTACCGGGCTTCACGTGCTGGAATTCCACGATCTGCATGACCTTGCCTTCCATCTCGAAGGTGACGCCGTTTCTAAAATCGCTGACAGAAATCATACTTTGATGTTCCTCCTAAATCTTGCTGCCACTGTTCATGGCTGTTTGAATTACAAACATACATAGCTAATGATATGATATCCCATTTTCTTTAAAAAAGCAAGCCCATTCCCGCCAATGGCGCAAAAAATATCCAATTCAACGGCGGCGGCCCCGGGCCAGGAAGATAAAGGGCTGTTCCGCCACGTTCCGCAGCTTCAGCCAAATGTTATGCAGGCGGATGGGCGTGACAAGAATCGACGTCAAACCGCCGCAGTTGGCACCCAGCACATCGGTAAAAATCTGATCTCCCACCAGCGCCGTCGTTTTGGGGTCCAGATGGTAGCGGGTCAGCGCCTCCCGAATGCCTTTCTGGAACGGTTTTCTGGAGCGGGTCACACAGTGGAGACCGTGGGCATTGCAAAACCGCACCACCCGCTGGTTCCGGCTGTTGGATACGACACACAGGAAAATCTCCGACTCCTGCATAGCCGTGAGCCAGCGGTCCATGGCCTCGGTGGGTACATCGGTGGTGTACGGTACAATCGTATTGTCAAAATCCATAAACAACGACCGGATGCCGTACTCCCCCAGGAGCTCCGGCGTCAGATCGGTCAATTGGTCCACGATCAATCGCGGCAAAAGAGATGCAGGCATACTTCAACCAACTTTTTCATAAGAGTAGAGTGCCGGATACCGACACAGATCATGCGGCATATACCAGCACGGCTGCGCCGGAGCGGTATACTGCCATGTTTTTTCGGTTGCCCCGGCAGGGGCGAAAAAACGGCTGAAAATAAAAGGATACCAGCCGTTCTGTAATGATTATACCATGGCATAGGAGGTTTGTAAATTGTCCATCCCCATCTACCTGGCATTTTCTCCTGAGGAAGCGGCGGAGGCCGCTGCGGCCTCCGCCCATCTGGCCTGTATGGGCTATCAGCTGGCACCGGATACCCCGGCTCTGCTGGCCCCCAGCGATGCGCCGGAGTTTCCCTGCATGCTGCTGCTCCAGGACAGCACCCAGCCGGCCTACGAGCCCACGCCGGAACTGGTACAGATGATCGTCCAATACGCTGCCGCCCGCCACACTGGGCTTCTCTGCGATGTCTCCGGCAAGCCCACAGAATTCTGGCTGCAAATGATAACCCAGCTGGACCGCGCCGCCGAAGAGGCGAAACTGTCCATGTGGACCACCATCACTTGTGCCGACGCGGCGCCCCACAGCGCCGTTCTAGTACCGTCCCCCTGTGTAAGCGGCCGGTATGAGGACCACCTGGCCCAGGCCGCCGCCCGCTGGCCGGGGCGCTGTGTGCTGGAACTGCGGCCTCTGCGCTGCCGGATGCCGCTTCCCTGCCCTGTCGGCAACGAAATCCTTCTGTCCCCCCAGGACCTTCAGGCGTTTCTCCACCGGGACCCCGGCGGTATCTACCCTTGGGAGCCCTTGCGCTGCATGTACAAACTGGTCTGGGAGAACGGCAGTCCATCCCTATTGCTGTTTGATACGCCGGAAACCATGGCCGAAAAAGTGCAGGATGCGGAATCTGCCGGATTTGCTGCCGCCGTGGGCCTTCTGCAAGAGGCGGCGCTATTTCCCATGGCCCCTGCCCCTGCTCCTTCCCAGACATAGGAAAAGCGCCCTGCCGTTTGGCAGGGCGCTTGGCCTACTGTATCACAGAGGGGATCAATAGAACTTTCTCTTGTTCTTCCGAGCAGCTTCAGACTTCTGCTTACGCTTCAGGCTGGGGCTCACGTAATGCTCTCTCTTCTTGACCTCAGCGATAACGCCGGCCTTGGCGCAGCTTCTCTTGAACCGCTTCAGAGCACTCTCCAGAGATTCATTCTCTTTGACGTGAATTTCAGACATTGATTTCCCTCCCTCCGACGCGTCCGGTTCAATCCAGGACGCTTTCAGGGCCATATCCATGGCTTGAATATTATACGCAAAATCGCCCATAATGTCAAGCACTTTTTCTGAATTTATTTGATTTATTTGATGATGACGTTGACCAGCTTGTTCTTGACTACGATGGTCTTGACAATCTTGCCGCCCAGCTTCTCCAGGTTCCGCTGGACCACCTCCGTGGCATGGGCCTGGGCAATCACGGCGTTGTTATCCAGGTCGGTGGCAGCCTGCATGGTGCCGCGGAGCTTGCCGTTGATCTGAATGGCCATCTCCACTGTGGCATCCACGGTCTTGCTCTCATCATACTGGGGCCAATCGGCCTGGCAGGCCATTTTGCCGGTCTCTGCGGCAAAGCCTTTCATCTCCCACAGCTCCTCCACCATATGGGGCGCAAAGGGGCTCAAGAGGAGCAGCAGAATGCGGATATCGCCCTTGGAACAGCCGTTGGCCGAGAAGGTGTTGACCAGCGTCATCATGGCGGCAATGGCCGTGTTCATCTTCAAGTCGTCAATATCGGCGGTGACCTTCTTGATGGTCTTGTGGATGGCTGACTCATTGGCCGGGGTGATGGCATCGCTGTCGGAGCAGCTCTCCGCCAGATTCCAGACACGGTCCAGGAACCGTTTGGATCCTTTGACCGCCTCGTTGGACCAGGCGGCAGCCTTTTCAAAGTCACCGATGAACATGATGTAGGTGCGCATGGTGTCGGCACCGTACTGCTCCACTACATCATTGGGGTTGACTACATTGCCGCGGGACTTGGACATCTTTTCGCCGCCCTCGCCCAGAATCATACCATGGCTGGTACGCTTCTTGTACGGCTCCTTGGTGGGCACCACGCCGATGTCATAGAGGAACTTATGCCAGAACCGGCTGTACAGCAGGTGCAGCGTCGTGTGCTCCATACCGCCGTTGTACCAGTCCACAGGAGACCAGTATTCCAGCGCTTCCTTGGAAGCCAGCGCCTTGTCATTGTGGGGGTCCATATACCGCAGGAAGTACCAGCTGGAGCCGGCCCACTGGGGCATGGTATCCGTCTCCCGCTTGGCCGGGCCGCCGCAGCA
>DVJJ01000043.1 GCA_018716875.1 Candidatus Avoscillospira avistercoris | reverse complement strand
TGCTGTCATACCCACCCCATGCTGACTATGCCCATCGGCTGTCCAGTACGGCTGGATGCCGTCAACCAGCAGGTTACACTGTTGGAATCCCCGCTTGTATAAAGAAAATCCCACGGGAAGCCGCAAAGCTTCCCGTGGGATTTTTTACATTTACAGGACACCTCTAACCCAGCGAAGCCAGAACCGACGCAGCTTGGAAAGTTGTTCCAGCTTTTCTTGTTCCTGCCGCCACAGCAAGGCGGCTTGCTGCCGTTCTTCCTCTGTAATGCCCTGGCGGCTGTATTGCGCCTTTTGTGCCAGGGCGTGCAGCGCAGCCGGCTCGGTTCCCCAAGGTTGCAACTGCTCCAGATGGCGGTACATGGCCAGTACTGCACCGCTGTAGTCGCTGTCGGAGAACTGCCGTTGCCGCCGCCTGGAACAGTACCAGCTATGAAGTGGGAACAGGGCCAATACCAGCAGCGCCCCCAGTGTCCAGAACACCCAAGGCGGCGGAGTCCATGCGTTTCCACTTTTCTCCGCAGGAGTTTCTGCGGGCTGCTCCGGTGTATCGGGCGTCTCCGGCTTTGGTTGCTGGACAGGCTGCTCTGGTGTCTCCGCTGTCGGTTCCTCCGGCTCCGGCATGTCCGGCTCTGTCGGTTCCTCCGGTTCCGGCACTGTCTCTCCGATGCCTTCGCCCGGCGCCAACCCAATCTCCGCTGGGGGCGTCATTTCCACAGGGTACCAGCCGTAGCCGTCCAGATAAATCTCCACCCAGGCGTGGGCGTCGGAATCCAGAACCTTCACTGTTCCGGAAGCCGGGATTTTGGTCAGATAGCCCGTCACGTATCGCGCCGGAACACCGAGATAACGCATAAACAGCACCCCGGCGCTGGCATAGTGGACACAATAGCCCCGACGGCTTTGATTCAAAAAATAATCTACAAAGTCCTCGCCCTCCGGCGTCAGCGGCGTTTCCAGATCATATTCTGTCATCTGCGATAACGCTTTGGCAATCAAACGCGCCCGAATTACTTCTGACGGCAGTGTCATCTCGCCGGAATAGCCTAAATTCCCATACATTTGTAGGTACACTCTGGCGAATTCCTCAAATGTCTCCCCAAAGCCCTCCGGCACATCGAGATAGTTTTCATAGACAAACTGCCGATATTCTGCCTCTGCTACCGCTGCCTCCCACTGGGTGCTCCGGCTCAACACCTGGATTTCCTCCGGCGGAATGAAATACAGGTTTTTGCTGCGGATGCCGAAGTCTCTCTGTAAATGTGTATCATTGACGAAGGTGACATCCATGATTTCATCCGGGCTGCTCAGCAGTTGATACGGTGTAAACATCCACCCTGACAGGGAGCGAGGATAGGTGATGGTCATTTCATAATACCGGCTGCTGCCGGAGGCCAGCGCGGGAAAATTCACCGGCGCAAAGCCCTGGACCGAATTGGGCTGGCCGTCCTCCCCCAGGCCGTTTTCATAGACCTGTTCCGGAAGGGTTGCCCACTCCTGACCTGTGTACACCGCCGCAGAAGTTCCCCGCAGGTAGACGGTGCCGTGGTAGTCGCTTTCCACCTCCAGCACCACATTCTCCTGAAAGGTACGAGGTCCGGCGCCGGACAGGCTGACGCTGACCTGGTCGCCGCCTGGCAGCGCAGCACTCAGATTGCCAAGGATTCCTTGATTTACCAAGCTGCTGCCGGCAGCTTCCAACTCCGTCCGCAGCCCCTCAGTCCACTGGGGACGCTGGTACTCCTGTCGGGGCAGCAGCGCCGTCATCAGGCCCAGCACCACCAGCAGCGGCGGCAAGGCCATCCAGGCCTGCCGGACGCTGCCCACCCGGTCGAATCGGTGGCTTCTACCCGTCAGCAGCAGTAGACAGCCACCCAGGGTCAAGGCCAGCAATCCCACCCAGGACAGGTCCCGTTCAAAGGCCACCGCCGGAACCAGCCATGGCAGTGTCAGTGCCCATGTCAGTGCCGCCGAACGAAGCAGCAGCACCGTCATACCCAAGGTCATGGACAACAGCAGCGAAAAATATGTGGCCGTCCATAAGACGTCCTTGGCTGAGCCGGTCAGCCATTGGGATTCCACCTCCACCGGCATCGCCAGGGCAGTCAATGCTTGCTGCAACAGCTGGCAGCCGCCGGACAACCATATGGTATGCCAATGCCAGCCCGCCAGCGCCAGCAAGACCGCAGCGGCCAGCAGAAACAAGCGCCGTTTCGGCAGCCGTATCAAAATCCAGGGGACCGCCACCGCAGGCAGTACCGCCCGCAGCAGGAAGGATTGCATGGACAAATTCAGCCCGTAGACATACCGCAGAGACCAGAGAAATCCTCCCTGAATCAGCACCAGCAGCAGCACATCCAGCGCCATTTCACTGAGCACTGCCCGCTTGTCAACCTGTCTCATGGCTTCTCCTCCCTCACCGGCTCCAAATGGTACTCATACCCGTCGGCCGACTGCCGCAGACCCGTGGGGAATCGGTGTCCCTCCAGGGGAGCCGGCTGAGACAGCAGCACACCAAAGCATCGACGCAAATCCCCCTGTCCCTGTAGAAGGAATCGGAACTGCTGCCCATTCTCCGGATGGAGCCATTGGATTTCATGGGTCTTCTGCTGCTCCAGCAGGGCATTGCTCAGGGACCACAGTCGGTCCAATACTCCGTCCAGCACATCCGGCGGTCCCAAATGGTCAAAGGTCAGTACCGGCACCGCTTCCGGACGCTCCAACACCTCCCGCAGAATCAATTCCTCACTTTTGGACGACAGCTTCCAGTGAATCATCCGCACTGGGTCGCCGGGCTGATACGTCCGCAGTTCATATTCCTCACCCATACCGTCGCCCCGCCGGGGCCGTTGGGCTGTGGTCTGCTCCTGACTTTGAGTAGTCTGCGGCAGGGTTTCCGGCTCCACAGGCTGGGGCAGCACCGCCGCCTGGGCCGTCACAAGCACCCGCCGCCGGATGGCAATGAGCCCCAAGGCATCATACACCTGCACCCAGTGCACACCTGCTTCCCAAATGCCGCAGTGGTTGGTATCCATGGGAAGTCGATCGTTCAACGTTGCCGGAAGGCGGTGATATCGCATGGTCTTTGTCAGGGTAACGCCCGTCAAAGTCTGGTGCATTGTCAGCCGGACCTTCACCCGCGGCAGCGGCAGCCGGGCCGTATTGTATACCGTGATTCGCCATTGGTTTTCCTCGCCGCGGCAGCACTGTCCTTTGCATCCCTCCACCCGGACCCGGCATCCCAGCATAGCCGGCAGGCTGACGAGCAGGGAAAGCACCGGCATAACCAGGACAATAAGCAGTCCATACGCCGCCAGCCAGCTGTCCACATAGAGGAACATCCAGAAAAAGACCGCCAGGACTGCCAGGTACAAAATCCGCATGCGGGCTGTCATGGCTTCTGTCCCAGGCGAGGCATTGGAACCCCATGCAGCACCTCTTTCAGCGCTGCCGCGCTGGATTCCTGTCCCCCGGTAACCGGAATCATCCGGTGGGCCAGGGTATCCAGGAACAATCTCTGAACATCCTCCGGCACCACATAATCCCGCCCCTGCAAAAAGGCATAAGACCGGCTGATGGCCGCCAGAGACAGTGCCGCTCGGGGACTGCCGCCCTGGAGAATGGCTGGGTGATTCCGCGTGGCCCCCACAAGCGCCACCAGATATTCCAACACCTGATCAGACAAATGGACTTGTTCCACCATCTGCCGCAGGTGCAGCAGTTCCTCATGGCTCAAAACCTGCCGCACTGCATCCAGCGACGCGCCCTGCTGCTTACGCCGCAGCAGCTCCACCTCGTCCTCCGGCGTCGGATAGCCGATGGACAGCCGCACCATGAACCGGTCCAGCTGAGAGTCCGGCAGCAATTGGGTACCGGATGCGCCCACGGGATTCTGTGTGGCGATGACCACAAAGGGTTTCGGAATTTCATGGGTCACGCCATCCACCGTCACCCGTCCTTCCTCCATGGCTTCCAGCAGCGCCGACTGGGTACGGCTGGTGGCCCGGTTCAATTCATCGGCCAGAAACAGATTACACAGCAACGCACCGGGCTGGTATTCCAGCTGGCCCGTGGCCCGGTTGACCATGGAAAAGCCCGTCAAATCCGACGGCATGACATCGGGCGTAAACTGTACCCGGCCATATTCCAATCCCAGCGCTCGGGAAAAGCCCAGGGCCATGGTGGTTTTGCCCACACCGGGAATATCCTCCAGCAGGATGTGGCCTCCGGCCAGAATGGCCATCAGGACCTTAGCCAAAATGGCGTCCTTGCCGACAATGACCTTTTTTACTTCGGCCACCACAGAGATGGCCTGTCTCGCTGTCTCCGTCAAACAGCTCCCTCCTTCTTATGAAAACGGCGGAACGCCTCCGCGCTCCGCCGTCATTCTGTTGCTACTTGGCTGCTTGCAGTCGGTTTTTCATATAGAGATGGGCATTCTGCTCCAGCGTATCATCCAGCGGCTCCAGCTGCACCGTACCGTATTTCTGCGCCAGAGCTGTAGTCAAAATGTGATCACACAGCACCGGGTTTTTCGGCAGCAGGCAGCCGTGGGAATAGGTAGCAAATACATTGTTATACCGCGCGCCCTCTCCCTCGTCTTCACCGTTGTTGCCGTGACCGGTCAGGACCTTACCCATGGGCCGCACACCGCTGCCCAAATACGTTTTGCCTGAGTGGTTTTCAAATCCCACAACGGTCTGACCGTTCAATTCCTCACAGGTGAACATGTAATTGCCGATCATACGTTCCTTGGAGCCGATGGTATACAAGTCCAACGCACCAATGAAATCGCACTGGACACCGTCCCACGTCTTATAGTAGGCACCAAGCATCTGATAGCCGCCGCAGATGGCCAAAAAGGTTTTGCCGTCGGCAACGGCCGCCTTGATCTCATCGGCCTTGCCGCCGCCCAAATCACCCAGCAGCACTTCCTGCTCAAAATCCTGGCCGCCGCCGATGAAAAACAAATCGTAGTCGGCAGCGTGCAGAGGTTCACCGATGGACACTCCGGTGGTAACCACCTCGATGCCCCGCCAGCGGAGGCGATGCTCCATGCAGATAACGTTGCCCCGGTCTCCGTAGAGGTTGAGGATATCGGGATAGAGATGACAGATTTTCAGTTCCATAGCGTCCTCCCTTATTCCCAGAAGTCCTTAAAGCCGTACGTCTTGCTGATGCGTTCCCGCAGACCCAGCATGGCCGTATAGGTGGGCATAATGTACACAGGCTTATCCTGTGCAATACACGTTTTAATCAGCTGGTCATAGTCCTTGATAACCTGGAGTTTTTCCAGGGGCAGACCGGCGTATTTGAAACGAATGGCCATATCGTCGGCGCGGACGCCGGAGACGATCAACCCGCTGAGCTTGTCGCCCATTTCCACCACCCGTTCAAAATCCACGTCCCAAATCCAGCTGACGTCCTTGCCATCCTGGGCCCGGTCGTTCAGGCAGACTACAAACAAAGACGGTTCGGTAGTGTTGGTCAGGAAGTTCAAAACCTGATTGCAGCCGGCAGGATTTTTAATCAGAATCATCCGCAGACTGCGGCCCTCAATATCGAACTTCTCCATCCGGCCAAAGCCGCAGGCAAAGGACGACAGGGACTTGGAGACAACCTCCAGATCCAGGCCCATGGCTTTGCCGCAGGCCATGGTGGCACAGGCGTTATAGATGTTGTAGCCGCCGGGCAGATTGACCGTGGTATCGTAGTTCTTCCCATCGGCAGTCATGACTACCTCCGACTTCTCCGTATCGGTGGAGCGAACCTCCGTCACAGAGACATCGGTCTTGGGACGGCTGTAGCCGCAGGCCGGGCAGCGATAACCGCCCAAATGGCCGTAGGTCACATAGTCATAGACGTATTCATGCTTACAGCGGATGCAGTACGGCGCGTCGGACAGCTCCGCCACCCGCTCCTTATAAATGGGAACGTCTACGCCGTAGAACAGCACGGGGTTGTCCACTTCATCGGCAAGGGACCGGGAAAGGGAGTCATCAGCATTGAAACACAGGATAGCATTTTTGCTGTTGCCGATACCAATGCGGATATTGTCCAGCGTGTGGGTCACCTCGCCGTAGCGGTCCAGCTGATCGCGGAACACGTTGGTCACCACTACCACCTTGGCGTCCACATAGCGGCTGATGGCCTTGAAGGCCGCCTCGTCGGCCTCGATGAGGGCATAGGGATACCGGCACTTGCCCGTCAGGGACGAGTGCATGGCAAACTCCGCTGTGACGCCGCTGAGAAGATTGGCGCCGGACTTGTTGGCAAAGAAAGAAATTCCAGAATCGGTCAAGGCCTGTTCAATCATGCGGGAGGTGGTGGTCTTACCGTTGGTGCCCGTGACGAGGATCGTCGTCACGTCCTTTGCCAGCGTGCCCAGCAGATGGGGACACAGCTTCAGTGCAACGCGGCCGGGAAAATCCGTGCCGCCCCGGCCCAAGAGCCGAATGGCGAACCGGGCCAGTTTGCAGGATAGAATGGAAAAAAATACAGAAACTTTCATGGTATGGATTATAACACGAATTCCCGCCGTTTACAACCATGGGACCATGGCCGAAAAATCCAGTTGCACAACGGCATTGAATTTGTTACAATCTGTAACAGCATGAAATATTTTGTCGATATGGAGGAATGGATTCCATGCGTTTCGTATCGTGGAACGTCAACGGCCTCCGAGCGTGTTTGCAGAAGGAGTTTCTTACCTCGTTTGCCGCGCTGGACGCCGACTGCTTCTGTCTGCAGGAGACGAAGCTACAGGCGGGTCAGCTGGAGCTGGATCTGCCCGGTTATCATCAATACTGGAATTACGCTGAGAAAAAGGGCTATTCCGGTACCGCCATTTTTACAAAAAACGAACCGTTGTCCGTCACCTACGGTGTAGGTGTTCCGGAGCTGGACACCGAGGGACGTTTGATTACACTGGAATTTGAATCGTTTTATCTGGTCACCTGTTACACCCCCAACGCCCAGGACGGTCTCAAGCGCATCGACCACCGCATGGCGTGGGATGACGCCTTCCGGGCCTATCTGGCTGCGCTGGATGCCCAAAAACCTGTTATTGCCTGCGGAGACCTCAATGTGGCCCATCAGGAGATTGACCTGAAAAATCCCGGTCCCAACCGGGGCAACGCCGGTTTCTCCGACGAGGAACGGGGCAAGTTCGCCGAACTGCTGGCCGCTGGTTTCACCGATACCTTCCGCCATCTGCATCCCGACACCACCGGAGCTTATTCCTGGTGGAGCTACCGATTCAATGCCCGCAAGAACAACGCCGGATGGCGCATTGACTATTTTCTGGTATCCAACCGGATGGCCGATGCCGTCACGGACGCCGTCATTCATAGCGATATTTTTGGTTCCGACCACTGCCCTGTCAGCATCACATGCAAGGAGGATACACTGTGATGATCAAAACACTGTTTCGCCGCGGTGCAGCGCTGCTTCTGACGCTGGCCGCTGTTCTGTCCCTGACGGTGCCCACCCTGGCCTTCACCAATGCCAGTGATTGGGCCCTTTCCGACCTCAACGAAGCACAAATGCTGGACCTGCTGCCCGATGCTCTGGCCAATGCCGATATGAGCATTGACATCAACCGTATGGAAATGTGCTACATCGCCACTCTGGCCTATGAAAAGCTCACCGGTAACACCCCCCACCCCAACCGCACTGATTACTTTACCGATACCAACGACCCTCTGGTCTGCGCCGCCTATGAAATCGGCATTGTGGGCGGTTATCCCGACGGTACCTTCCGTCCCAATCAGCTTTTGACGAGACAGGAATTTTTCGTCATCATTTCCAACCTCAATCGCTGCGTCAACATGCCCATTCATTTGACCAAGGATTATCTGTCCAGTTTTATCGACCGCAATGAAGTCGGTACCTGGGCAGAGTCCGCCGCACAGGAAGTTGTCGGTCTGGGCATCGTCGGCGGCACTACCGCCGGAAACGCCACTTATCTGGACCCCACCAGCACCACTTCCCGTCAGCAGGCCATTGTCATGTTCCTGCGCTGCTATAAAAACGCTCAGGCATTTCTGAACACCGACTGGCTGACGGAAGAAGAGGTCAAGAAGCTGGAAGAGGCCGCCAAGGAAGAAGCTGCTTCCTCTGAGGCCGCGCAGCTGGTCAGCTATGCACTGGGCTTCGTAGGCTGCGACTACGTCTTCGGCGGAAACGGTCCCACAGTATTCGACTGCTCCGGCTTCACCAAGTATGTTTATGCACACTTCGGCTACTCCATCAACCGTGTGGCCAACGATCAGGTGAAAAACGGCGTCTCTGTTTCCTTCAACCATCTGCAGCCCGGCGACCTGATCTGCTTCAGCAACACCTATTCCTCCAGCGCTTGGATCACCCACGTGGGTATTTACATTGGAGACGGCAAAATGGTTCACGCCGCCAACACTACCCGCGGCGTCACCGTGGATACCATCACGTCCGGTTACTACTACAACCACTTCGCTGCCGCCCGCCGCATTCTCAACTAAGAGTCCCAACATAAAAAACGGATGCTGTCCCACAACGGTACAGCATCCGTTTTTTTACGATTCTTCCGACCTTGGCCGCCATTCCTCCGGCAGCTGGTCCGTATCCAGAACCATCCAGGTCCGCCCCTCCAGCTCCGTGGGCGTACAGTACCGCAGCACCGGCAGATAGTCCACCGGCTCTCCCTGGTGATACGGCAGCGCCAGCAGCAATTTCCCATTGGATTGTCTGGCACGGCCGCCCGCCACCGTCACCGGTCCTATGGCCCCTTGCCATGGCTGCCATGCACCGGGCGGTCCGCCGACGGTCACCGTCTCCAGGCGGTCCAGCGGGCAGGCTGAACAGGCAAACCGCCGGTCCAGTGTCAGCTGCCCCCCCTCCGGCATCAACACACCCAGGAGCACATCCTGCCCGTCCACTGTACCATAGGCCCGCAGGACCTCCGGGGACACAGCTTCGCAGACGCAGCGGACCCGGTGATACAGCCCCTCTCTTGTCACTGTGGCATGGCCGACAGTATCGCCGCCATAGCGCATGGGGATTTCTCGTTCCATACAAAACACCTCCCGTTCTCCATGTTCCATGAATATGCGGGAGGTGTCTGGATATTCCATTACTTTGCCAACAGCTTGGCTGTGCCGGTGGCTTCCAGGACGCAGTCAGCGCCAGCCACATACAGATGATTGGCCGTCAAACTGCCGCCGGCGGTAACCGCCGTACCGGCGGTAACGTCGGTGAGACCGCTGCCCACCACTTTGACCGTACCGCTGAGCACCAGCACTTCCCCGCCGGTCTGGACGGTAATCTGCTGCCCGGCCGTCAGAGAGTGGGTGGAAAAGTCGTTCTTCTCCGCCGTCACCGTCTGGCCGCTCATGGTTCCTTTCAGATCGGAAACCTGCTGGGAAAAGCTGGACGACAACTTCTGACTTTCCGCCTGGATATCGGCTTCCACGTCCTTGAGGAGATTGGTCCGGTACGTCCCAGTCAGGTAGCTGAGACTCACCAGGGGGTCCGATGCGGTATTATTGCCGGAGACGGCCATGGTCAGGCCCACAACCGCTGTGACAGC
Source organism: Candidatus Avoscillospira avistercoris (assembly GCA_018716875.1). GTDB lineage: Bacteria > Bacillota > Clostridia > Oscillospirales > Oscillospiraceae > Avoscillospira_A > Avoscillospira_A avistercoris. Next base: position 4,639 of record DVJJ01000043.1, on the reverse strand, counting down.
CACGGCAATGCCGAAAATTTTCAGACAGATGCGATGTTGTTTCATGGATGGTTCCCTCTCAAACTACGGTGTCAATAGTTTGATTATAACGGAAATTCCTCAGTTGCGCAAGCCAAAACTGACAGCGATGGCCGAGTCCACCCGATCCATCAGTTCCGGGTCCAGCCGTCCCATATGTTCCCGCAGCCGTCGCTTGTCAATGGTCCGGATCTGTTCCAGCAGCACCACCGAATCCTTGGTCAGGCCCACATTATGGCCTGCCAGGTCGATGTGCGTCGGCAGCTTGGCTTTTCCCGTCTGGCTGGTGATGGCCGCCGCAATCACCGTCGGTGAGTGGCGGTTTCCCATATCATTCTGCACGATGAGCACCGGGCGGGTCCCGCCCTGCTCACTGCCCACGACTGGGCTCAAGTCGGCGTAAAAAATGTCGCCGCGTTTCACGTTGGTATCCATAGGCTTCACACTCCGCGAAAAAATGTTCCCAGCGTTACACACCCCAGCGAAGTGGTATGTAACGTGGTCAACCATATTCTCCCACGCAGTGACCGGATCTATACCGTTCCTCGGCTCCCGCATCATTCTATGTCTGTCCTGTTTGGTCGGCCCCTGTTATTTCATGGTAAAATTAGAAAGTTCCGCCTGCAATACGCAGGTATCTTCGTCATAGATCTCAGCCCACAAGGGTACGCCCCCTTCGTCAAAGGCTGTGTACACCATCAGCGCGTCCTGCTCATACCCCACCTGATAAGTGACGAGAAACCCGCTGTCCGCCGCCGTCTGTGATTCGATATATCCGCCGGTCCACGCCTGCCCCAACAACTGTGGCAGTGCCATGGGCGCCGTCTTCCCACTGGCCAGGGTTCCCAGTTCCAAGGCCGTACCGTCAAAGGCCACTGTACCGTCTGTTCCCTCCATGGCTGCCGTGATACCGGCAATGGACTCCGGCTCCGTCACCGTCAGTTCCGCCCGGTCGTTTCGGGGCTCATAGACGCAGTCCAGGCCAAAGGTATAGGCCCGCTCCCCATAATCCGCTGTCACCTGGGCAGTAAAGGTGCATTGCTCCACCGCCAGCAGATCGGTGCGGAACGACAGTGCCTCCTGCACCGGTGACGTCTCCTCGCCGCCGCAGGCTGCCAGGGTCATACAAAGTCCCGCCGCCACGGCCCCTTTCCAGATTTTTTTCATGGTTTTCACCTCCGCTGATCCACCGGGGACACAGCGTGTCCCATCTGCAAGGATATTTATGCGAATGTCCACGGTTTATTCCATTTTGGAGGTTGCATCTTTTCATGGGCTGTGCTAGAATACTATCTGATATGAAAAAAGCGATGAACGGGCTGCCGCCCATCGTCGGAACAGGCACAGAGAGGACCGGCCGCTGGAAAGGTTCCCTGTTCGATGGAAGGCCTTCTCCCGGGAGCTGCCCCTTGAAGCCCCACGCGGGTGGTAGAGCGGGCCGGGTCACTCCGTTAAGGGTTTCAAGTGCGCTGTCAGGCGAATTGCGGGTGGTACCGCGGAAGCATAGCTTTCGTCCCCTTGGGGGAGGAAGGCTTTTTTTATTGCTCTGACCGCCACAGTTTGATGATAAGGAGAACGACTATGAAAGAACAGCTTGAATCGATCCGTCGCCAAGCACTGGACGCCGTGGCCGCTGCCGCCGATCCGGCACAGCTGGAAGAACTGCGGGTCCGCTTTCTCGGCAAAAAGGGTGAACTGACCGCCGTTTTGAAGCAGATGGGCAAGCTCTCCGCAGAGGAGCGCCCTGTCATGGGTCAGATTGCCAACGATATCCGTGCCGCCATTGAATCCGCCATGGAGACCGCCAAAAAGGAGCTGGTAGCCAAGGCGTTGGAGCAGCGGCTTCTGGACGAGGCTCTGGATGTGACCGTTCCCGGTAAGGAAGCCAAGATCGGCCACCGGCACCCCATGTATATCGCCCTGGATGAGATCAAGGAAATCTTTATTGGTATGGGCTTTACGGTCCTGGACGGCCCTGAGGTGGAGTTGGCGGAGCTGAACTTCGACCGCCTCAACGCCGAAGAGGGGCATCCCTCCCGCGACTGGTCCGACACCTTCTATTTTGACACCGACAGCCGCGTGATGCTGCGCTCCCAGACCAGCCCCATGCAGGTCCGCGCCATGGACACCATGGAGCTGCCCATCCGCATTATCGCTCCCGGCCGCGTCTACCGCAAAGACGAGGTGGACGCCACCCATTCCCCCATGTTCCATCAGGTGGAGGGCATGGTCATCGACAAGAACGTTACCATGGCCGATCTGAAAGGCACCCTCAACACCGTTGTGGAGCAGCTCTACGGTAAAGGCACCAAAACCCGTTTCCGTCCCCACCACTTTCCCTTTACCGAGCCCTCCTGTGAGATGGATGTCCAGTGCCACAAGTGCGGCGGCGTGGGCTGCCCCACCTGCAAGGGCGAGGGCTGGATTGAGCTTCTGGGCGCCGGTATGATTCACCCCAGAGTGCTGGAGATGAGCGGCATTGACCCCAACGAGTATTCCGGCTGGGCCTTCGGCATCGGCCTGGAGCGCACCGCCATGCGCCGCTTCAAGATCGCTGACCTGCGTCTGATCTTCGAGAATGACGTGCGGTTCCTGGAGCAGTTTTAAGAAGGGAGCGTAGGAAACATGAATCTGAGCAGAAAATGGCTCCGCGAGTTTGTCTCCGTGGATGCTGATGATAAAGAGTTCGCTGAAACCATGACCCTCTCCGGCTCCAAGGTGGAAACCACTGAGGACCTGGGAGCGGAGATTTCCAATGTCGTTGTGGGCCGTCTCCTGTCCATGGAGCACCATCCCGACTCTGACCACATGTGGGTCTGCCAAGTGGAGGTAGGTCAGAGCGAGCCCGTCCAGATTGTCACCGGTGCCTGGAACATCCATCCCGGCGATCTGATGCCTGTGGCCCTGCACAAATCCACCCTGCCCGGCGGCGTGAAAATTCAGAAAGGTAAGCTGCGCGGCGTCGTGTCCAACGGCATGTTCTGCGGTCTTTCCGAGCTGGGCCTGGACGAGCGGGATTTCCCCTACGCCGTCATCACCCCCGCCGCCATTTTGGGCGACTACAAGCCTTTGGACAAGGACAAGCCCTCCATTCCTGCCGACATTCAGCCGGGCCACAAGATTTATGGTCCCGTGGTGGCTGCCAAGGTTGTGGAGTGCAAGCCCCTGGGCAACGGTACTTTCCATGTCACCTTAGATCAGGGCGGCACCTCAGCTGAGACCGACACCATTTGCCCCAACATCCACGCCGCCGATTTGGTTGCCTATCACACCAAGGACAACACCATCTGCACTCTGACGGACCTCCATGCCCAGCAGGCCGAGTTCCCCCACTGCATCCCCGATGGCATTTTTGTGCTGCGGGAGGAGGGCATCGCCCCTGGTGACGACATCAAGCCCATCATCGGCGCAGACGACCATGTGGTAGAGTTTGAAATCACTCCCAACCGTCCCGACTGCCTTTCCGTCATTGGTCTGGCCCGGGAGGTGTCCGCCACCTATGATACACCCATGAATCTCCACACCCCTGTTGTCCAGGGCGGCGGCAGCGGGAACTTGATGGAACTGCTGGATGTGGAAACTCCCGACCCGGAGCTGTGCCCCCGGTACACGGCCCGTATGGTCCGTAATGTCAAAATTGCCCCCTCTCCCAAGTGGATGCGGGAGCGGCTTCGCTCTATGGGTGTCCGTCCCATTAACAACATCGTGGATATCACCAACTATGTCATGTTGGAGTACGGTCAGCCCATGCATGCCTTTGATTACCGTTACGTCAAGGGTGGCAAAATCATTGTGCGCCGTGCCAAGGATGGCGAGGAACTGACCACCCTGGACGGCAATGTCCGCAAGCTCAATTCCTCTATGCTGGTTATTGCTGACGACGAGCGTGCTGTGGGTCTGGCCGGTATTATGGGCGGTGAGAACAGCGAAATTGTGGACGACACCGTGGATGTGGTCTTTGAATCCGCCAACTTCAACGGCACCGCCATCCGCAAGGCCGCCCTGGCCCTGGGCATGCGCACCGAGGCCAGCGCCAAGTTTGAGAAGGGTCTGGACCCCATGAACACCCTGCCCGCTGTGGACCGTGCCTGTGAGCTGGTGGAACTGCTGGGGGCCGGTGAGGTGCTGGACGGCGTCATTGATATCCTCAACTATGTGCCCCAGGAGCACACCATCCGTATGGACCCTGACCGGGTCAACGCTCTGCTTGGCACCGACATTCCCGCCGTGGATATGTACCAGTATTTGGAGCAGGTGAACATCGTCACCAAGGAGAAGGATTTCCCCAACGGCCCCGCCGATGTGGTAATTCCCTCCTGGCGTGCCGATGTGGTCGGTATTGCCGACCTGGCCGAAGAGGTTGCCCGGTTCTACGGCTACAACAACATCCCCTGCACTCTGATGCGGGGTCAGACCACTTTGGGCGGCTATTCCCCCGAGGAAACGCTGGAGCGCCGTCTGGGCAGTCTGTGCCGTGCCATGGGCTATGATGAAATCATCACCTATTCTTTCATCTCCCCCACCTGCTACGACAAAATCCGCTGGCCCCAGGACGATGCCCGCCGTCAGTCCTTCAAAATCCTCAATCCCCTGGGTGAGGACACCTCCATCATGCGGACCA
>DVJJ01000003.1 GCA_018716875.1 Candidatus Avoscillospira avistercoris | reverse complement strand
ACCTACTTTTTTGGTGGTAAGGCTTTTTGTGGTTGCCAAAAACAGGTCGCAAGCTGATGGAATGCTTCTATTGGTAGGCATGTAACGGACCTGCAGCGCAACCGCTGCGGGTCCTTTTTTTGTACACGAATAACGGAGGGAAACACCATGATTGTCATTCTCAAGAAAAACCCCGACCAACAACAGCTGGACCGTCTGCGCTCCTGGCTGGAAGAACGCCACATTGCCATTCATCCCACCGTCGGCGTCAACCAGACCATTTGGGGCCTGGTGGGTGATACGTCCCATCTGGACATCAATCTGATTGCATCTCTCGACATTGTCGATGATGTGAAGCGCGTTCAGGAGCCTTACAAGAACGCCAACCGGAAATTCCATCCCGCCGACACCGTGGTAAAGGTGGGCAGCACCACCGTCGGCGGCGGCTCTCTGACCCTCATTGCCGGTCCCTGTTCCGTGGAGTCCGAGGAGCAAATCTGCACCATTGCCCAGCAGGTCAAGGCCAGCGGCGCCACCATGCTCCGCGGCGGCGCGTTCAAGCCCCGTACCTCCCCCTACTCCTTCCAGGGCCTTCGCAACGAGGGCATCCGGCTTCTGTCCATTGCCAAGAAGGTCACCGGCCTGCCCATTGTCACCGAGATTATGGACGCCTCCCAGCTGGACTGCTTCGACGATGTGGATGTGATTCAGGTAGGTGCCCGGAACATGCAGAATTTTGAACTGCTCAAGGTATTGGGCGAGCTTAGAAAACCCATTCTCCTCAAGCGCGGCCTGTCCGCCACCTACGAGGAGCTGCTTATGAGCGCCGAATACATCATGGCCGGCGGCAATGAGAATGTCATTCTCTGTGAGCGTGGCGTCCGGACCTTTGAGACCTACACCCGCAACACCATGGACGTTACCGCCGTTCCCGTTCTCAAGCAGCTGTCCCATTTGCCTGTTCTGGTGGACCCCAGCCACGCCGCCGGCAAATACAAGCTGGTGCCCCCTCTGGCCAAGGCCGCCCTGGCCGCCGGTGCCGACGGTCTGATTATTGAGGTCCACAACGACCCGGAGCATGCCCTCTGCGACGGTCCCCAATCCCTGCGCCCCGAAGTCTTCGACAAGCTGGCCGGAGACCTGCGGGCCATTCACGAGCTGGTGCATCGGTAAGGAATGCAGTCAGGGAGTTTCGCCCGCTGCGGCGGGCGGGTGTTTCGCTGGCTGCGGCCAGCGGGCATTTCGCCCGTTGCGACGGGCGACCGGGGGCGCTGCCCCCTGGACCCCTGCGATTTTTTGAAAAAAATCGAGTAAAACTTTTAAATTTTGGGATGTTTTTAGTGGTTTGGTGCGGCGGTTCACAAGGGGTGCGGTAAGGTTCTCAATCCATGCTTCGCATTGTTGCGGTGAGAGGGCCAAAGGCCCCTCAGCCCCGCCGGGGGTTTGGGCAATGGATTGGTTCGTGATACGCAAATGCTCTGTAAGGGTCGACGTCCACAGACGGTGAATTGGCCCAGCGGGCCAATAGAGACCGCCCTGGGGCGTTGGCCCGCACACCGCACCATCAAATATGTATGGCCGGTACACATTCGCCCGGTATGCTGTCCCTCTCCCCTGCCGCAGCCCACACATCGAAATAAAAAACGTCCACGGCGGTTTCAAGGAACCACCGTGGACGTTTTTTTAAATGGTATGTACGCCGCCGTCGGGCTGGACCATCTGCCACGTCACCGTCTCGGCCAGGGGTGCGCAGACCGTCACCAGGACGCCGTCAATCTCCCGGCTATAAAAATGGACATGGGTATTTTCCACCCCAATTTGACCATCTCGGAATTGCAGCACAACGCTTTTGGGGCAGCCCTGTAACCCGGTTCCCGTCAGCTTCACCCAAGCCTCTTTGGCCGTCCACAGCTGCAAAAACGCCCGGTCCCGGTCCGGCTGTTCGTCAATCCATGCCAGTTCCGCCGGGTTCATGGTCCGTTCCAGGACCCGCGGCAGCACCGGCCGCACCGTTTCGGCGTCGATGCCCACCACATGGCTCGACAGCGCACAAAAGGCCATGGTCTTTGTATGGGTCAGGGAAAATTCCAGGGCATTGCGGACAAAATAGGGTTTGCCTGTCTCGGTTCGGTCAATGGGCGGCAGCGGCGAACCCGCCACCTGTTCATAGGCCCGGGTCAGCAGGTCGTAGGCCATTTCATGGCCCCCCTGCCGTGTAGACGGCGCCCCATATACGTTGAGCATACACACACCTCCATACTACGGCGTTCCCCTCCACGGGGAGAAAAAGGAGCCGCTGCTCATCGCAGCGGCTCCCTGGTTGGTTGGGATGAGACTCTTAGCCCTTCATGCGAGCGAAGCAGTCGCTGCAATACACGGGTCTGTCGGACTTGGGCTCAAAAGGCACCTTAGCCTCGCCGCCGCAGGCAGCGCAGGTAGCGGTGAAGAACTCCTTGGGACCACGGGCAGCGTTCTTGCGAGCATCGCGGCAGGACTTGCAGCGGCGGGGCTCGTTCTGGAAGCCTCTCTCAGCGTAGAACTCCTGCTCACCGGCGGTGAACACGAACTCGGAGCCACACTCCTGGCAAACTAAAGTCTTGTCTTCGTACATTGGATGTTACCTCTCTTTTGCTTCTTAATGATTTGCCCTGCGAAGATGCCCACAAAAAATGCTTGTTGGTCGTCAAAACCAGGGTCAGATGATATTTGCGAACGGCTTTGCCGTTGACGCCGGGGGTTGGAGCCGTGCGATCTTGTGACGGATTCGCTGTACGGCATTGTCCACGCTCTTGGTGGACTTATGGAGAAACTGCGCGATCTCGAGATAGGATAATCCTTCCAGGTAGAGCTCCAGCGTCTGCTGCTCCAATGGAGTCAGGACGCCGGACAGGCGACGCTGAAATTCTGCGAATTCTTCCCGGCCGATCAACAGTTCCTCGGGGCTTTGCAACGTGGGCGGTGGGTTTCCTTCATCAGGCGGAGCATCCAAAGAGAAGGTATGCAGCGGCAGCGCGTCGTTCAGCGGCAGATGTTTGGCCGAGCCCGCCGACCGCACGGCGGAAATCAGCCGGTGCCGGATACAGGCGGTGGCGAAGGTACGGAACGACGCCTCGCGCTTTGGGTCAAAGTGTGTAACCGCATGGAGCAAACCGATCATGCCTTCCTGGATCAGGTCGTCGCCGTCGGCGCCGGCCAGAAAATAGGACCGGGCACAGCGGCGCACCAATTTTTCATGGCGGCGCAGCAGTTCTTCCATGGCGCCGTTCCGGTCGGAACAAGCGCTGCACAGCTGCTCATCGGACAATGCAGTGATATCGCTTTGCTTCATGGGTGACTTCCTTTATGCGGTTATTATATGCAGTACGGCACAATTTGTCAATAGCAATAAAAATTTTTTATTGTTTAATTTCCATTTTGTGCGTTTTCGACACTGGCGGCCACCAGGGCCACGGCTTTCTCGGCCAATTCCTGGGTACCGGCTTCGGCCATGACGCGAATCAGGGCCTCGGTGCCGGAGGGACGGACCAGGACGCGGCCCTCCTCGCCCAGCATGGCCTCGGCTTCTGCGATGGCGGCTTTCACGCCGTCGCTCTCCAGCAAAGCCTGCTTGTCGGCCTGTTCAAAGGGCGCCTTGACGTTCACCAGGTGTTGGGGATACTGGGGCACCGTGGCCGCCAGCTGGCTGACGGTCATGCCGGAAGTGCTGAGGATTTGCAGGAATTGCAGGGCGGCCAACTGGCCGTCGCCGGTGGTCATATGGTTGAGGAAGATGATATGGCCCGACTGCTCGCCGCCGAGAATCAGACCCTTCTCGCGCATCAGCTCCAGCACATGGCGGTCGCCCACGCCGCTGCACAGCAAGTTCATGTCGTGCTCCTTGGCGAACTTGTGCAGGCCCAGGTTGGACATGATGGTAGCCACAAAGCCGTTGTTTTGCAGCTTGCCCTGGGCTTTCAGGCGGGCGGCGCAGATAGCCATAATCTGGTCGCCGTCCACGGTGCGGCCTCTCTCGTCCACCACCAGGCAGCGGTCCGCGTCGCCGTCAAAGGCGATGCCCACGTCATAGGCGCCTTCCACCACCCGCTTGGCCAGGTCCTCCAGATGGGTGGAGCCGCAGCCGTTGTTGATGTTGGTGCCGTTGGGGCGGTCATGGATATACGTCACATTGCAGTCAAACCGGTTGAAAATCCGCCGGACCGTCTTGGACGCCGCGCCGTTGGCGCAGTCGATGACAATGCGCAGGTCGTGGATTTCTTCCGTGACCGTGCTCACCAGATGGGCCGTATACTCCTCCAGCGTGTGATGACCGTTGAAAATCTGGCCGATATCCGCGCCCATGCGCACCGGAATCGGGCCACGGGCCAGAACCATCCGCTCAATGGCCTCCTCCAGCTCGTCGTTGAGCTTGAAGCCCTGTCCGGAGAACATTTTGATGCCGTTATACTCAAAGGGGTTATGGGACGCGGAGATGACAATGCCCGTATCGGCATGGTGCTTCACCGTCAGATAGGCCACCGACGGCGTGGGTACCACGCCCAGCTGCACCACCGTGGCGCCGCCGGCGCACAGGCCCGTACTCAGCGCCGCTTCCAGCATATCCGAAGAAATGCGCGTATCTTTACCGATGGCTACCACCGGCTGGCTGCCCTTCTGCTGCCACAGCTGATACGCCGTAGCCTGACCCACCCGGTAGGCCAGCACGTTATCCAATGTATCATTGGCAATGCCGCGAATGCCGTCTGTTCCAAATAAAGTACCCATAGTCCTATACCTCCTGTTTTCGATACTGCATTGTGTGGGGATTTCGCCCGCTGCGGCGGGCGACCGGGGCTTTGCCCCTGGACCCCACAATTTTTTGAAAAAAATTGAGTAAAACTTTTCAATGTTGGGGTGTTTTTTTATGATTTGGTGCGGTGCCACTGAAAAAGTGCGGCAGCGCCCTCAATCCATGCTTCGCATTGTTGCGGTGAGAGGGCCAAAGGCCCCCCTGCCCCGCCAGAACCGGGTTTCGTATGGTCTCGTAGGGCGGGACCTATGTGTCCCGCCGCCGGTACGGGTTCGCCGGAATGCGCCGGTCATCGTTACCCCGCACCGCCCGGCGGCACACGCAGGTGCCGCCCTACATCCCCGGACGGAGTACCAATATGGTCCGTAGGGCGGGACCTATGTGTCCCGCCGCCGGGATGCACCGAAAACCTGCTGACGGGTTGGTTTGTTCCAGCCGCGTTATGCGATATGGTTTTTAAATACTGAACTGCTGCTGTCCTTCCCGCTCCAGATGCAAATGGTCATATGCCAACTGTGTGACACATCGGCCACGGGGCGTCCGCGTCAAAAAACCAATCTGCATCAGGTACGGCTCGTACACGTCCTCCAGGGTGACGGCTTCCTCGCCAATGGTGGCCGCCAGGGTTTCCAGACCCACCGGACCGCCGCCGTAATTGGTGATGATGGCCGTCAGCATCCGCCGGTCGATGGCATCCAAACCCAGGTGGTCAATTTCCAGCTGGTTCAATGCGTGGTCGGCGGCTTGTTTCGTAATGACCCCGTCGTAATAAAGCTGTGCGTAGTCCCGGACCCGCCGCAGAATGCGGTTGGCGATGCGGGGCGTACCGCGGGAACGGGACGCGATTTCCGCCGCGCCCTGGGGGTCGATTTCCATTTGCAGCAGCGCCGCGCTGCGGGTGACAATGCGGCTCAGCTCCTCCTGGGTATAGAGCTCCAGGCGCAGCTGGACGCCGAACCGGTCCCGGAGGGGCGAAGAAAGCTGTCCCGCCCGCGTCGTAGCGCCCACCAGGGTAAACCGGGGCAAATCGAGACGGATGGAATTGGCCGACGGACCTTTGCCAATCATAATATCAATGACGAAGTCCTCCATGGCCGGGTACAGGATTTCTTCCACGGCCCGGTTCAGCCGGTGAATCTCGTCGATAAACAGCACGTCGCCGGGCTGTAAATTGGTCAGCAGCGCCGCCAGGTCTCCGGCCTTTTCGATGGCAGGACCGGAAGTTACCCGCATATTGACGCCCATTTCATTGGCGATAACACCGGCCAGGGTGGTTTTACCCAGTCCCGGCGGACCGTACAGCAAAACGTGGTCCAGGGGCTCGGAACGGCGGCGGGCCGCCTCGATATAGACCGAAAGATTGCCCTTGGCCTTTTCCTGGCCCGTGTAGTCCATCAGCGTTCGGGGACGCAAGGAAAATTCTCCCTCGTCCTGGGGCGTCATGGACGCGGTCACCAGCGGGGCCTCGAACTCCTCGGAAAAATCAATACTCAAGGACCCACCTCCTTACTGCCGGACCATGGCCCGCAGGCAGGAACGGACGATATCTTCCACGGAGAGCTGCTCCACATCCACGCCCCGGAGGGCCAGACCGATTTCCGATTGGCTGTAGCCCAGAACCGTCAGCGCCGCCGTGGCTTCGGCCAGCTTGCCGCCGCCTCCTGCCGGCATCACAGCGGCGGCGGGACCGGCAGAGGCGTCAAAACGGGCCTGCTCTCCGGCGATTTTGTCTTTCAGCTCCAGGATAATGCGTTGGGCCAGCTTTTTGCCCACGCCGGGGGCGGCGGTCAGCGCCTTTTCGTCCCCCGTCACCACGGCCAGGGTGAACCGGTCCGGGGTGGTGGTGGACAGAATGGCCAGGGCCGCTTTGGGACCCACGCCGGACACGCCAATCAGCCGTTCAAAACAGGTCCGCTCCTCCTTGGTGGCGAAGCCGAAGATATCCACGGCGTCCTCCCGGATGGCACAGTGGGTGAACAGTTTTTGTTCCTGACCCACTTTCAGCTGGGATTGGGTGTAGGACGTGGTATAGCAGGCGTAACCCACGCCGCCGCAGTCCACAACGGCCAGTCCCGCTTCCAATGCGGTGATGGTACCGCGGAGATAGTAAAAAAGCATAGTCTCACCTTCCGACGGCTCCCCCGCCGGCGCGGGCCAGCAGCGACGTGGCGCTGCGGCCGTGACAGAGGGCCAATGCCAGGGCATCGGCGGCGTCGTCGGGGCGCGGGAGACGTTCCAGTTTCAGCAGGCGGCGGGTCATGTCCATGACCTGCCGTTTTTCGGCCTTGCCGTAGCCCACCACAGCCTGCTTCACCTGCATGGGCGTATACTCATAAATGGGCAGACCCGCCTGGGCAATGGCCAGCAGTATCACGCCCCGGCCATGGGAAACCCCGATGCCGGTGGTGACATTGTGGCCCCAGAACAGCTCTTCCACGGAAACCGCATCGGGTTTTAACGTCTGGAGCAGTTCCGTCATATCGTTGTAAATCATAACGAGACGGGCGGAAAACTCCAATTCCGGCGGCGTGGTGATGGCCCCATAACGGAGCATGCGGGGCACGCCCCGCGTAAATTCCACCAGTCCAAAGCCTATGGTGGCAAAGCCCGGATCAATACCTAAAATTTTCATGACAGCGTCATCTGCAAATAGCAGAGATTGATAATACCCAGAATGACAATGGCGATGAGCGCCCAGGCAAAGACGATCTGCCAGCGGGGTCTGGGGGTGTATTTTTCCGGGTTCTGGAACTGTTTCCGCTCATACTCCATGCGGGCCTGCTCCATGGCCTCGGTGGTGTGGTCGTCGTGCATTTTGGCTCACCTCAACGCTCAGTATACCACATTTTTCAGAAAAATGCCACAAGAAATTGGGCAATCTGCGGCGAGGGCACGCCCCCGCCCTACGGTACTTTCTGTGGTTGCATTGTTCATGGATGATACCGTATAATGAAAACCGACAATTTTGAAATGCAAGGAGAAATACATTCGCATGAAAATCAGATGTGTGTGGGAACACAACGGTGATGATAGTCTTTTATATGCTGCCAATTTTATCGGAGCCTTTACAAGGGGTCCTTCCTTGGATACAGCAATTCATAAAATGCCTTGTGAAATCCAATCCTATCTTAAATGGAAGGGCGAATCCGCTCCAGGTGTTTTTGAAGTTGAGATCGTTCAGCAAAGCAGCTCTGGACTATCCATTTCCGATGCGGATTCGGATGTCCTTTTTGAGGATGAAAGAATGGCACTGCATCTGCCGGAATATTTGGAATTAAAATCGCTTGCCTTGAAATCAGCACGGGATTTTCTGACGCTGTACAGATCGATACCCGATAAAGATAGAAGCTGTCTGCCTGCCAGATCAACATTTTATGGACAAATTCCCCGCACGGCATTGGAGATGTACGAACACACAAAAAATGTAAACAATTATTATTTTGGTGAAATCGGTGTCCCGGCAGATAATAAAGGAACGATTTTGGAGTGTCGCGAGCACGGATTTGCATTATTGGAAGATCAACCTCATTTTCTGGACAATCACACTTATTCCGGCAGCTATGGTGAAGAATGGTC
>DVJJ01000042.1 GCA_018716875.1 Candidatus Avoscillospira avistercoris | reverse complement strand
TCCCCTGGAAGGCTCCGGAGACGTGTAAAGTAAAATGATGAGACAATCCCAGCTCTGAGAATCATTTCGGAGCTGGGATTGTCTATGCGCCGTTACGTTTGACGCTTACCTGCTCTTGAACAATGGAGCAAGGCCGCCGGTTTTTAAAAAATTTCAGAAGAGGAACTCCCTGACGAAAGATAACATGGGGCGGTGATTGCACAAATCACCGCCCCATGTATTCAGCAGTTCAGAAGAAACAGCATCCACCCTGTGTTTTCGATTTTATTGTGCGGTTCCACTGTTGAACAGGGGAGCCAGCACATCGGAATAGGTTTCGAAGATATCCAGCAGGATTGGATCCCAGTGTCTGGCGTCCTGCTCCGTGGTACCGAACACATAATCCTCCTGACCGTAATCGATCACATCGAAGGCCGGCATGGCTTTGCTGGCTCCGGCGGTGCGGTATGCGGCTGCATCGGCCAGAGAGAAAGAAATCTGCCCATCGGTCAGGCTGACCCAGCTGGTAAGATCGGTGCCGGTAGCTTCCGCGGCAGTGCCGTTGGCAGTCAGGGGCTGCACAGCAGCTTTGGTAATGGCAGCAGCACCTTCCACATATTCCCCGTACATCTGATCCACATACAGGCTGAAGGAATCGCCCAGTACCTCGGAGGGCACATGGCCGCCGTCCCACTGCCATTCAATTTCCGCATCAATGCCGGAGTTCAGCATGGCAATCTGCAGGTTCAGGGAGTTGAACATGGAAATGTCGCCTTCCGCAGCGCCGCAGAGGATCTTGACCCAGGTGGGATTCTCTGTGTCTTCCGCGCCAATATAATTCAAAGGATTGTAGAGTTCAACCAGATTGTTGCCGTACTCGTCTCCAGCCTGGATGCTCTCAATGTCAGAGCGGTAGGCCTCTACCATTTCCTCATACGTGGCATAGTTGTTGGAGTCCACTGCACTGCCTGCAGCCTGAGTTGTGCCGGCATCAGGGGTACCCACGATCATCTCCCGGTTGCCGTCACCGGTATCACGATCCATCGGACCATGTTCCAGATCGGCGGGCAGTTCTCCATCCGGCAAATCACCATCCGGCAGATTACCCATACCATCACCGCGATTGCCCATCATGCCGCCGGGGCCGCCGCCCATCATGTCCCCCTTACCGCCGGAAGAGCCTTTGGCATAGCGGCCTTCCAGGAAGGCCTCCGCTTTCTCCTCACTGGTCATGGCTGCAACTTCCTCATCGCTGAGCGCATTGCCGTCTGTATCAAACCAGGTCCAACCTTCGGCATAATCCAGATTATCTACATACCACTGGAGATTCTGGGTAAATTCCGCCAGGTACAGATCCAGATAGGTGCCGTAGTAGCCGTTGGTCTCTGGGTGGGCTTCCAGGTCATATTCAATGGTCAGCGCAATGGTGTCCTCCAAATCTCCGTCGCTGTTGAGGTCAAAGCCAACATCGGCTTCATTGACGGACAGATCCTGCTCATTGATATACTCCATATAAGCCACGGACAGATATTCTGCCAGCTGCGCCTGGAACTCCGTGGAAAAGTCGTAGTCAGTATCCAGATTATACTCAAAGGCCAGGGTCATATTCGACTCTGCCAGAGAGGTAATGGCGCTGTAACCGATGCAGCCCCAGGCTCCATCGGAGATCTCATATTCCGTTCCGTCGATGGTGACGGCAGTGGAGTAGCCGCCATCCTCGGTGTAGTACACGCCCACTGCTCCGGCGGCGATCTCATAGTCGTAGAAATCGGGATTGTTGGAGGTTGCGGCGAACATCACGGCGTGGGCGCCGCCGCCGGAACCGCCGGTGGAGACCAGATAGTCCGCACTGCCCGGCAGATTGCCCAGCAGGATGTTGTACTTGACGAAACGGGCAGCGTTTTTCTGATTCACCAGGCAGGAGGGGGCGTCGCCGGTGTAGTAGGTGTTTCCGTCCTCATCGGTGGCGGTGTCCTGTTTGCCGCGGTTGCCGCAGGATACATTGATATATCCGTCGGCGGCGTAGGTGGTGGAGGCCAGGGAATTGTTCTGGGAACCGTAGCCCGCCGCACCGGTGTTCAGGATTACAGAGGCAGTGGCAGCGGTATAGGTCTGCCCGTTGGTGCTGGTGATTTCCGCCTCGTAGTCGATGACCAGGGAACCGCTGACGGCCTCCTCCACGGCATCCGCGCCGGTCACATCGGCGGTCCCGTCCCCGTCGGTATCAATGCCGGTGACATAGGCGCCGGGGACGCAGACGGAGACACCCTGCTGATCGGGAAGTTCCGGATAAGCTACGGCCGAAACGATGGACATGACCCAGGCGTCGGCATCTGCGTTGTAAGTCCAGGATAGTTCCGCGTTATTGGAGAGATTCAGGGTTTCCTCAATATAGGCTTTCTCTTCAGCGTCGGCCACTGAAGATTGGGAAGACGAATCTGTCGCTGTATTGGTTTCGGCATCCTTAGAGCAGGCACAAAGGCCTGCTGCCAGTGATAAGGCAAGAAACGATGCCATGAGTTGTTTTGATTTCATAGAGATCCTCCTAATACTCGGATAAATATATTATACCATGTTGAAACTTAATTGAACTTTATGTCTCAGAATATTTTGAAAATTGATGAAAAACAAAGACAGACCAGGAAGGCCTGTCTTTGTTTCGGTGATCGTTTTGTCGGATGTCTTATTTCCGCATCGCAAGGATATCCTGAGTCCCGGAGCAGAGCTGCTCCGTGCGGCTCTCAATTTTGGTGAATCCCGCCGCCCGGGCTGCCGCCTCCACTTCTCCGGCGCGTACCGCCAGATCCATGCCGTTGAGGAAGTAGGGCAGATAGCCCGTCATCATGTCCCAGGGGCCGGACAAATCCTCTGCGATCCCTTCGGATACCACCAGCAGGACACCGCCAGGATTGAGCGCGTCAAAGAACTTTTTCATCAGCGGTTCCATACCACCCTTGGCAAAGAGCATAATGGATACGGCCAGGATCAAATCATAGCCGCCGCCAAGATCGTCGGTGAGGAAGTTTCCCTGCACAACCTTGACCCGCTCTCCCAGCCCGGCAGCATCTACTGAGGCCTGGATGATCTGAGATGGGATCTGATCCAGCAGCACGCCGGAGCGGTTCTCCACGTCGCCAATGACAGCCAGCCCCAGCAGCCCGGCGGCACAGCCCACATCCAGTACCCGACGGATCTCTCCGTTTTCCGGCAGGTTGCGAACCATGCGCAAAATCTCCTGCTGGCGGTATCCCTCCTCGGACATGCAAAGCATCTGGCCATACTGAGCAAAGTCCAGATTCTGCTCCATCTCCATCTGGGGCATGGGCTGAGGCCCCACCGTCAGCAGCTTTTTCACATCCATGGGCACCATGCCCTCGTTTTGGCCGTAAAAATGGATGAAACCGCCCAGATAGTCCGGCGTTCCCCGAACCAGATACTTCTGGGCGTCCTGGGAATTGATATAGCCATCACCCACTTTTTGCAGAAAACCGTAGGTGCCGAGCGTTGCCAGCAAATACCCGGTATTCGATTCGTTCCAGCCCATGGCCCGTGCCAGCTCTGCAGGGGTTTTCTTCTCCTGCAGGTGGGAAAAGACATCCAGTTCCA
>DVJJ01000041.1 GCA_018716875.1 Candidatus Avoscillospira avistercoris | reverse complement strand
AAAATTTTGTGACATACTAAAAATTTTTTGCAAATTTTTTTCTGTCATGTATTAAAATCCAGAATAAACGTGCCGATATAACTACGGAATGAAAATTTTGTGGCATAACTGCATTTGACAGATGGAAGGAGGCCCCGGCTGCCACACAACCGCTCGGTCCTGACCGGGTTTGCCATATGCGTTCCTCATATGGTTGCATTGGAAGAAAGTGAAATCCCGTGTTGATGACACGAACTGGAGGGAAATGTATGCAAAGAGAAACAGATACCATGCATTACGGGGGTAAACAGATCAAGTTTGGCATCGTGCCCAAGCTGCTTTTGGGCATTCTATGCCCTCTGATCATTTGTATGGTCCTCGTCAGTGTGTTTCTTGGTCTGCGTGGTTCTTCAATCGTCAATGAGATTATGAGCGCACAGCTGAACGCGCAGACAGATTCCGCCGCCAACGAAATCGATTCCTTTTTTAAACAGTATTACGGTGTAGCCGAGTGTCTGGCCGCCACGCAGATTGCACGCGATGCCACCGACACAGACACCAGCTTTGCCGACCAGTCGCTGTATCGGAGCCTGGTTGAGACGCTGCAGCTGATTCAGCAGCAGGATTCTGAAAATATTACCTCTGTCTGGCTGGTGAATCTCCAGACGGGAGAAATCATAGAAATCATCCAGAACGACAGTATGCTCTACACCTCCAACGACTTTGATTACTCAACCCGTTCCTGGTATACTCTGGTGAGTTCCCAGCAGGAAACCATCGTTACGGAAGTGTTTACCGGCACCAACGGCGATGCCATCAGCGTCGCCAGCCCCGTCTACTCCAACGGCGCCCTGGTGGGCATTGTGGGCCTGGATCTGGACATCAGCCACATCAAGGAACAGCTGGGCGATGTAACGGTGGGCAATGCAGGCTATGTGACCGTGTATGATCTGAACAGCCAGATCATCTACCATCCCGATCAGTCCGTTGTGGACACCAACGCCGCCGACGCCAACTACTCCTCCAATATGCGCAACGCCATCCTCAACAAGGAAAACTCCCATTCCATGCTCTACACCCGCAACGGGACGGAGTATTACGGCAGCACCTCCCCCATTGGTGATACAGGTTATGTCGTGTTGGGCGTTATGCCTGTGGCGGAGTATACGTCCCAGACCACAGCCATTCTCCGGGTTTTGGTCATCGGTGTGACGTCCTGTGTTATCCTGATGGCCATCATCGGCGCGTTTATTGCCATCTCCATCACGCGTCCTCTCAAGCGGCTCAATGCCGCTGTGAGTAAGCTGTCCGACGGTGAGCTGAATGTGGCCGTGGACGTCCACACGCACGATGAAGTGGCGGAAGTGGGCGCCGGTGTGGCCCGGATTGTGGAACGTCTGAAGGAATACATCCTGTACATCGATGAGATTTCCGCCGTGCTCAATCAAATTGGCAACGGTAATCTGATGTTTACCTTGCAACAGAATTATGTCGGTGAGTTTGCCAAGGTCAAATCGGCGCTGATGAATATCCGCAGCACCCTGACCGAGACCCTCACCTCCATCGCCCATTCGGCCGATCAGGTCAACGCCGGCGCCGAGCAGATTGCCAGCGGCGCCCAGGCTTTGGCGCAGGGCGCCACCGAGCAGGCATCCTCCGTACAGGAGTTGTCCTCTGCGGTACAGGATTTGTCCACCCAGGCCACGGCAGAAGCGGAAAAGGCCGTGGAAGCCGGTCAATTCCTGGAGCAGATCCGAGACGCAGTGGACAAGAGCAACACGCAGATGGATACCTTGCGCAAGGCCATGACGGATATCAGCGTCCAGTCCGCCGCCATCCGCGGCATCATCAAGACCATCGACGACATCGCCTTCCAGACCAACATTCTGGCCCTGAATGCGGCGGTGGAAGCCGCCCGGGCCGGTACGGCCGGCAAGGGCTTTGCCGTGGTGGCCGATGAAGTCCGCAGCCTGGCGGGCAAGAGTGCCGAAGCAGCCAAGAAGACCAATGAGCTGATTGAAAACTCCGTGCAGGCCGTGGAAAACGGCGAGGAGCTGACGAAGCAGACCGCCGAATCCCTGGCCGTCGTGGCCGATGGCACCAGACAGGTTGCCGAGACCATCGATACGGTGGCCCGTGCTTACCGCGAGCAGGCCGGCCGTCTTTCTGAGATTGCCAAGGGCGTCGATCAGATTGCCGATGTGGTGCAGACCAACTCGGCCACTGCCGAGCAGAGCGCCGCAGCCAGCCAGGAGTTGTCTGGTCAGGCCAACATGATGCACCAGCAGATTGCCCACTTCAAGCTGGGCCAGGACTACAGCGAGTGGCCTGCTCCTGCGGCGCCGCAGCCGTCCAAGACGGAACGCAGCGAGCGCTACGCCGCTTCTTCCAAGTATTGAGACCCATTGTACGCACCGGTTCCGTCGGTTTTGCACCGGCGGAACCGGCACCTCTATACAAGGTAAGGAGAATGTATCATGCAGATCGATGAGTTACGCCGGGAGATCACCGACCGGCTGCCCACCCTGTCCGACGAGCAGGTGGAAGCCCTTTGGGAGTATATGCAGATTTTGACGGCCGCCGACGTGGACGCTCTGGAAAACAGCAACAAGTATTTGACATTTTTCTGCTGTGACCAGGTGTTCGGCATGGACATCCGCCAGGTGGTGCAGATCATTGGCATTCCGCCCATTACGCCCTTGCCGGAATCCTCCGCCCATCTGCGGGGTGTGGCCTCTGTCCGGGATGATATGATCCCGGTGGTGGATTTGCGGGTCCGCCTTGGCCGGGACCCGGTGGCCGACAGCGGCAAAAGCTGCATGGTGGTCACCAACGTTCAGGACCGCTCCATCGGCATTCTGGTGGATGCCATCAGCAATGTGGAGACCATTCTGCCGGAGGAAATCTGTCCGCCGCCCCGTCAGGAAGGACACAACGCCGACTATGTCACCGGCATTGTCAAGCGGAATACGGTAATTCTGCTGGTGGATGTGGACGCTTTGCTGACGGCGGGGGATATTGATTTGCTCAATATGCCCGCCTCCTCTCTGGTCTGAGCATCCCATATCGGAATACCATCCGACAACCCCATACAACTGAGTACCGGCATCCATCGTGCGATGGATGCCGGTGTTTTGTATTGCTTTAAGGTGTCAGACCACCAGTTCCACCCGGCTGCCGCCGGTGCGGTCCTTGGTAACCACAATCTGTTTGTCAATACGCTCTTTCAGTTCGGCCACATGGGAGATGATGCCCACCAGCCGGTCTCCCTCGGTCAAATCCGACAGCGCCCGGATGGCCTGACGCAGCGATTCCTCGTCCAGGGAGCCGAAGCCTTCGTCCACAAACATGGTATCCAGACGGATACCGCCCGCCGAAGACTGAATCACGTCGGACAAGCCCAGAGCCAGGGACAGGGACGCCTTGAAGGATTCGCCGCCGGACAGGGAGCGAACGCTGCGGTGGGAGCCGTTGTAATGGTCCACTACATCCAATTCCAACCCGCTGCGGCTGCGGTTGTTGTCGACCTCCCGGCGGCGCAGCAACTCATACTGATTGTCGGTCATGACCAGCAGCCGCAGATTGGCCCGCCGCAAAATCTCGTCAAAGAAGGTCATCTGGACATAGGTTTCCAATGCAATTTTCTGTTGACCCGCCAGGGTGCCGTTGACCGTATCGGACAGGGCCGCCATCCAGCGGTACCGGCCCTCCAGGTCCGCCAGGTCCGCCGCCTTGTCCCGGATGTGGTCCAAGGCCCGCCGGTTGGTGTCCCGCCGGGTGTGGACGGCCTGTTGTTCCGCCGCCAAAGCCTGACGGGACTGGGTCAACTGCTGTCTGCGTTCCTGCTCCGCTGCCGCGTCGATGACCGGAGTCTTGTCCAGCAGGGCTGTCAGTTCTTCCACCGCCGCGTCGGCGGCGGCCAAGGCGCTGCGGCTCTCGTTCCAGGCTGTCTCCGCCGCCTGCCGCTGTTGGGTCAGGCCGTCCAATTCCGTCCGGACCTGTTCCCAGGCGGACCGGGCCGCCGCGCCGTCCTCATATGGGAGCTGGCCGCGCAGCTGTTCTGCCTGCCGGGCCACCTCATCCCGGCGGCTCTCCAAGGACGCCGCCGTCTCCCGTCCCTGGGACAACGCCTGTTCCAGCGTTTGCAGGGCCGCTTCCCCGTCGGGGATGGCCTGGGCCAGTTCTGCCTGCCGCCGCAGCTGGGCCGCGACGGTTTGCAGCGCCGTCTCCGTCTCCTGACGGGCCGCCGCCACGGCGGCCTGCTCCGTCTCCAAACGCGGCTCCATTTGGTCCGGCGGACAGTCGCCCAACAGGTCTCCGGCCTGCTGCTCCAGACGGCGGGCCAACTGGTCCCGGCGGCCCGTCAGGGTGCTTTGCTCCATGCGGGCCGTCTCCGTCTCCCGGCGTAAGGTCTCCTGACGGTCTCCCAGCCGGTCCAATTCCTCCTCCATACGCTGGATGTCCTGGGCCAACCGCTGCCGCTCCTGCCGCCGGGTTTCCAGGTCCGCCAGGGCCGTTTCCAACTCGGCCAGCGCCGCCGCATGCTCCCGGCGGCTTTGGGCCAGCTGGTCCCCGGCCCGGTCCAGGTCCGGGGCTTCCACATGGGCCGCCATGGCCGTCAACAGCTGCCGCTGCCGTTCCTCCAACGCCGTGGCCGCCCGGCCCGCTGTCAAACTGCATTCGTTGGCCTGACGGGCTGCCGTCTCCGCCGCCGTCCGGGCGGTGCGCAATTCCGCTTCCGTGGGCACCGTCTCCGGCCGCAACGCCGGGGCCGGATGGTGGGGAGACCCGCAGACGGGACAGGGCATTCCCTCCGTCAATGTCTCGGCCAGTATCCCCGCCTGACCATCGAGAAACGCCCGCTGTTTCCGCTGGTAGTCCCCTTCCGCCGTCTCCGCCGCCGTCCGGGCCTGCCGGTATGTCTCCTGCAATTCCGCCACGGTTCCGGCTTCCTGGACACACTGGTCCAGCCGGGCCGTCAAATCGTCCAGCGCCGATTGCTGTTCCCGCAGCCGCTCCCCCCGGTGGCGCAGCTTCTCCTGCTCCGCTTCCAGACCCTCCCCGGCGGCGTGGGCCGTCCGGGCGTCGTTCAATGCCTGTTCCAGCGTCCGGCGCTCCTCTGTCAGCTGGGTTTGCCGCGTCTCCTGGGCCGTAATCGTTTCCTGGCTCGTCTGTAGCTGCCGGTCATAGTCCCGCTGCTGTTTCAAATCCCGGAACAAATCCTCCAGCGCCGTCAACCGGTTGTCCAGCCGCTCCCGTTCGCCCAAAAGGCGCTGCTGCTCCGCTGCCGCCGCCGTCAGCGTTTCCGCCTCCTGATGCCACGCCTCCAGCTGGGCGGCCTGTTCCTGCCGCTGGGTCTGCCGCCGGGCCTGTTCCGCCGTCAGCGTTTCCAACTCCGCCGCCAGACGGCGGCACGTCTCCTGCTGGGTCTCCAACGTCTCATACCGGGGCAGCTCCGCTTCCAACGCCGTCAACTGCTCCTGCAAGGCCGTCCGGCGGGGTGTCTCCGCTTCCCGCTCCTCCAGGGCGATCCGGGCCGCTTCCATCCGCTGCTGCTGCTCCGTCTGCCGGACTTTAGCCGCTTCCAGGTTTGCCCTGGTCTTGGCTGCTTCCTCGGCCTGGGCCAACCGGGCGGCGGTCTCACTGATGGCGCCGTCCAGCTGCTCCAGCTCCACCGCGCACCGGTCTTCGGATGCCTGATCGGCTTTCAGCAGCGCCGCAATCAGGGCCATGGTCTCCTCCAGAGGCAGCGCCCCCTGGACCGCCTGTTCCAGCCGGGGCGCCAGCGGGTCCTCCTCCCGGTACAGGACGCCGCCAATGTACTGCTGTACGCTGGCCCGGGCCGCGGCGCAGGACTTTTGCAGCCCGATGGCCTCACCTTTCAGCTTGTCCTGAAACACCATAAAATACCGGGTCTCAAAAATCTCCCGGAAGATATCCTGGCGGCTCTTGGTATCGGCCAGCAGCAATTTGAGGAAATCCCCCTGGGCAATCATGGCAATTTGGGTAAACTGGCTTCGGTCCAGCCCCAGAATGGAGACAAGTTCGGCGGTGACCTCCCGGCTGCGGGTGACCACCCGCCCGTCGGGCAAATGGAGCTCCGCGTCGGCCCGCTGTAAGGTGGTGCCGCCGCCCCGCCGTGCGGGGCGTTCATATTCGGGATTGCGCCGGACCGTATACGTCCGGCCCTGGTAGGAAAAGACCAGCTCCACCAGGGTGGGTGTCTCCGGCAGGGCGTATTGCGAGCGGAACATGGACGGGTCCCGGTTGTCGCCGCTGGCTTCACCATAGAGGGCGTAGGTGATGGCGTCGAAAATGGTGGTTTTGCCCGCGCCGGTATCGCCGGTGATAAGGTACAATCCCCGGACGCCCAGCCGTTCCAAATCCAGAACCACCGTATCAGCATACGGGCCAAAGGCCGACAGGGTCAATTTCAGCGGTCTCATACGTCTCCCTCCCAGATGCGCTCCATCAGCTGCCGGGCAAACTGTCTCTGTTCCTGGCCCATGGGCTGCCCATTTTGCAGTTCATAAAATTCCTCCAGCAATTCCATGGGGGATTTGCGCTGGAGGTCGCCGCCCTCGTCCCCTACGCCGGCGGCATGGGTCCGCTGGTTGTCATAGTCCAGCTTCATCAGGTACGGGTAAATCAGCCGCAGTTTCCCCAGGGCGTCGGGCACGTCCTCTTCATCGGTGAGGGTGATATGGACATAGGAATCCTGATATCCGTTCCCCTCGTAAAAGTCCCGCCGGGTCACCTCCTCATAGGC
This sequence comes from Candidatus Avoscillospira avistercoris, assembly GCA_018716875.1. Taxonomy (GTDB): domain Bacteria; phylum Bacillota; class Clostridia; order Oscillospirales; family Oscillospiraceae; genus Avoscillospira_A; species Avoscillospira_A avistercoris. Next base: position 49,008 of record DVJJ01000041.1, on the reverse strand, counting down.
TCCCCGCAGCTCCACCAGGTCCCGCCGGGGCGTCAGGGGGACGGTACGGACCGTCACAGTCCCCTTTTCCCCCAGCTCCACCACGGTGACGGATTTTTTATGATGGGCCTCGGAAAAGGAATATTTCAACGGCGTGCCGCAGTAGCGCACCGTCTCCCGGCCCACGGTCTGGGGTCCGTGGAGATGGCCCAGGGCCACATAGTCGAACCCGTCAAACACCGACGCGTCCACATTGTCGGCACCGCCCACGGACACCTCTTCCGATTCGCACCGGGCCGCGCCGGTGACAAACTGGTGGGTCACCAGCACATTCCGTGCGGCAGGGTCCACGTCCATGGCCTCCACGGCGGCGGCCACGGCGTCCGTGTACGTCTCAATTTCCCGCTCCGGGAAGCACCGCCGGACATGGACCGGCTTTACAAAGGGCAGCAAATACAGGTGGACCAATCCATGCTCATCGGTGAGGGTCCACCGGGCCACGGTCCCGTCGTACACCGGGGCCAGATGGACGCCGCTTTGCTCCATCAGCCGCCCGCCGAAGGCCATGCGTTCGGCGGAATCGTGGTTGCCGCTGATGACAAAGACTTGCAGCTGCCGCCCCGACAATTCCACCAGGAACCAGTCCAGCAGCGCCACGGCCTCGGCGGTGGGCACCGGTTTGTCGTAAACGTCACCGGCAATCAGGACGGCATCAGGCCGTTCTGCGTCGATCACGCGCAAAATCTGGTCCAAAACATGCCGCTGGTCGTCAATCATGGAAAACTCATTGACCCGCTTTCCCAAATGCAGGTCGGACAAATGGAGCAGTTTCATGGGCATCCTCCCGTTTCATGGGGTATCGTAGTTATACTATGGCATATTTCCGGGAAAAAAGCAATGTGCTGCGGGAACCAATGCCGCTGTTTTTCGTCTATAGAATACAGACAAATTTTGCCCAAATTCGACAGAATCGAGGTGGTCCCATGTATCGCGGAACCTACGCCCAACCCGGCGGGTCTTCCAGAAGACGCCGCCGGAGAACCAATCTTTTTCTGGCCCTGGTTTTCCTGCTGGAACTGGCGGTAATCGGCGGCTTTGCCGCCTGGCTGCTGCTGCCGGAGGAGCCAAACAGACCGGAATCCTCCCAGCCCGGACCGGAGCAGCCGTCCGTCTCCGCCCCCGTGGAGCCGGAGCCTGTACCGGAGGACCCCGCTGTGACCCAGGCCCGTACCCAGCTGTTGGAGGAGGCCCGGCAGCTCATGCGGGGCTATTACTATGAGGAAGCCCTCCAGCTTTTGGACGGTGCTCCAGACCTGGCCAACGACGAGACCGACGCCCTGCGGCAGGAGCTTGCCGACCTGCAAGCCCAGCTGGTCCCCTATGCGGACGGTCAGTTCTACCACATTTTCTTCCACAGTCTCATTGTGGACACGGACAAAGCCTTTGACGGCGACTACGACGCCCCAGGCTATGACCTGTACATGACCACTGTCTCTGAGTTTGAGGCCATGCTGCCCAAGCTCCAGGAGGCCGGATTTGTGCTCGTTGATATTCACGACCTGGTGGAGTTTCAGGATGGTGTAGCCGTCCGCAAGGAGATATTGCTGCCGCCGGGCAAAAAGCCCCTGGTACTGTCGGTGGACGATGTGAACTACTATCAGTACATGGCGGACGATGGCTTTGCCTCCCGGCTGGACCTGGACGAAAACGGGCAGGTAAAAGCGGTGGTGGACGGCGTGCTCACCGACAACGGCGACGTGGTCCCCATTCTGGGCCGCTATGTGGCGGAGCATCCGGAGTTTTCCTGGCGGGGGGCCAAGGGCATTCTGGCCCTTACCGGATATGAGGGCGCCTTCGGCTATCGCATCACCGATTTGGAGGACTACGACGAAGCCACCGGTCAGGCCATGCTCCAGAAGACCCAGGCTGTGGCCCAGGCCCTTCGGGAGACCGGCTGGCAAATCGCCTGCCACAGCTACACCCACAACCAATACTGGAACAATCGGACCATCACCATGGAGCAAATCCAATACGACATCGGCCGGTGGAAACGGGACATTGCCCCTTATGTGGGCGAAACGGATATTTTTATCTCCCCCTTCGGCGTGTCCTTTGCCCGCGACGACGCCCGCATGGCGTTTCTGCGGGAGCAGGGCTTTTCCATCTACTGCCATGTGGATTCCACCATGCCCACCAAATGGGACGGCTCCTGGTTTATTCAGGGCCGCATCAATCTGGACGGTCTGACCATGAAGCGTTACCCGGAGCGGATTTCCCAATACTTTTTTGACCCTTCGGAGATTCTGGACCCGGCCCGGCCCCAATAATCCCCCATACGATAAACGGAGGAGACGTCCCGCGACGTCTCCTCCGTTTGATGTTCTTATGGCGTGCCCAGATGGGCCGTTACCCCGTTGACCCGGTCCGGAAACTCCCTGGTTCCCAGGCCCACACCGGTACGCAGCCACGTCCCCGCCGGTCTGGGGCCAAAATCTGCGGCAAAGCGGCGCAGCAGCGCCGCGCCGGTGGGGGTACACAGTTCCCGCTCCACGGGGCCGGACACTGTAGGAATCCCCTCCAACAGAAACGCTGTGGCGGGAGCCGGTACCGGCAGGGCCCCATGGGCACAGCGGACCGTACCGCCGCCCACGGCCACCGGCGAAGCTGTCACCCGCTCCACGCTCAGCTCTTCCAGCAGCAGACAGCAGCCCACCACATCGGCCACGGCGTCCAACGTCCCCACCTCATGAAAGTGAATCTGCTCCACAGTGCAGCCGTGGGCCTTGCTCTCCGCATCGGCCAGCAAACCATAGACGGCCTTGGCGTTGTCCCGCACCGGGGCGGGCAGGTGCAGGCTGTCGAGAATGTGGCAGATATCTGCAATCGTGTGGTGATGATGATGGTGGTGGGCGTCCTGGTGTTCGTGGCCCTCCTCCGCTCCATAAACCGCAACCACGGCATGAAGTCCCTGGGGCCGTTCCTCCACGCTGTAACCGATGCCCGGCAGTCCCAAACCGTTGAGCCGGGCCAAGGCGTCCTCCCGGTGAGGGTGGAGGGCCAGCAGCGCCCCCAACAGCATATCTCCCGCCAGCCCCATGGGGCAATCCAAATGTAAAATCATGCGTTGCCTCCCAAATGGTTGATGCGGCTGGCCAGGAATCCGGCGCCGAAGCCGTTGTCAATGTTGACCACGCTGACGCCGCTGGCGCAGGAATTGAGCATGCTCAGCAGCGCCGCCACGCCGCCGAAAGCGGCACCGTAGCCCACGGAGGTGGGCACACCGATGACGGGGCAGGACACCAGCCCGCCGATGACGCTGGTCAGCGCCCCCTCCATCCCGGCCACGGAGACCACCACCTGTGCTTCCATCAATTCCTCCCCATGGGCCAGGAGCCGGTGGATACCGGCCACGCCCACGTCATAAAGACGGGTGACCCGGTTGCCGAGAAACTCCGCCGTAACGGCGGCTTCCTCGGCTACGTTCATATCGCTGGTTCCGGCGCTGGCCACCACCACGGTACCCACGCCGTCAGGCTCCGGCAGGGGGCCGACGATACCCAGACGCCCCATGGGCCGGTAATCCAGGTCGTGGACCTGTCCCACCTGGGCGGCGGCCTCCGGAGACAGGCGGGTAATCAGGACAGACCGCTGTCCGGCCTCCAGCATGGCGGACACAATGCCGGTAATCTGCTCCGGCGTCTTGCCCTCGCCGTAAATCACCTCCGCCGTTCCCTGGCGTAAGGCCCGGTGGTGGTCGATTTTGGCGTAGCCCAGCTCCTCAAAGGGGGCCAGCTTCCAGCGGGCCGCCGCCTCGTCCACCGTCATTTTGCCGTCGGCTACCGCCTGCAGCAGCGTTTTCCAAACCGTTTGTTCCATGGGTTCCTTTCCCTGTACCCGCCATCTGCGGGACAGTGCGTCTCTGTTATTTCTTATGATTCTGCTGCATCTCAAAGTGAATCAGGAAGGACAGCAGCGCCCGGAGGAGAATCACCAGACCCAGCACCACCAGTTCCTTGAGTTCCCGGACCAGGACGGTTTTGAGAATCTCCGCGCCCATTTTAAATTCCAGGCTGGTGGCCAGACCGTTGGCAAAGGCGAATTTCACGTCCACCTCTTCCCGTGTAATCAGTCCCCGGAGATACCGGATAAACGCGCCCACCGCCGACACCAGCACCACAAAAATGCCCATCAGTTCCAAAAGACTGATAATCCACGGCAAAATCTGTGCAATCCATTCTTCCAGCATGTACCCCATCCTTTCTGATGCCCGTTCAGCGGTCCGGCGGCAGCACTGTGGACAGCACCACCTGGGTTTGGGTGGTGCCGAAGCGCTGCAATTTAGCCACCAGACCGTCCAGCTGCTCCATATCCGCACAGCTGACTTGCAGCAGCATGGAATGGGGCCCCGTCACATGGTAGCAGGCCAAAATCTGCGGAATCCCGGCGGCAAAGGCCGAAAATTCCTTCTGCTGCTCCGGCGGCAGCACCAGATGGATAAACGCCTGGATCTCCCGGCCCAGGGCCTTGGGCGATACAACAGCCCGGTACCCCTGGATAATGCCCCGCTGCTCCAGCCGTTCCATCCGGGCCGCCACGGCGGGCGGCGACAGAAAGACTTGTTCCGCCAGCTTTTTCAGGGGCATTCTGGCATTTTCCCGCAGAAGCTCCAATAGTTTTTGATCAATCTGGTCCATACGGTGTGACCTCCGTGCTTTTGGATTATCATATTGTATCGTAGAAAGCGTGGAGAATCAAGGCCCACCGCCGGTCTACGGTGCTTTTCTATCGAAAGTTTTCACCGTGGAAAACTTTTCATCTTTTCGCCCGGTCACCGCTTTTTTTCGTTTCCGTCGGAAAACGCCGGCAGGTCTTTACGGCGGCCCCGCCAGCGTGTATGCTGGGGGCAAGAACCGAACAAACCCACGAGAAAGAGGGAACCGTTTTATGAATACCAGAATGGAATCCGACTCCATCGGCACGCTGGAAGTCCCTGCCGACGCCTATTATGGCGTCCAATCCCTGCGGGCCAAGCAGAATTTCCCCATCACCGGCCACCCCATGCACAAGCTGCTGATTGTCAGTCTGGCCCAGATCAAAAAGGCCGCCGCCATGGCCAACCGCCACGCCGGAACTCTGGACGAGGAAAAGGCCCAGGCCATTGTCACCGCCTGTGACGAAATCATCGGCGGCAAGCTCCACGACCAGTTTATTGTGGACGCCATCCAGGGCGGCGCGGGTACGTCGGCCAATATGAACGCCAACGAGGTCATTGCCAACCGGGCCATTGAACTGCTGGGCGGCGTCAAGGGCGATTACAGCATTGTCCACCCCAACGACCATGTGAACATGGCCCAGTCCACCAACGATGTCTACCCCACCGCCGGTAAACTGGCGGCCCTGGCTCTGCTGCCCCAGGTGTCCACCCAGCTGAACCGGCTGTATGAGGCGCTGGAGAGCAAGGCTGTGGAGTTCGACGACATTGTGAAGATGGGCCGGACGCAGTTGCAGGACGCCGTACCCATCCGTCTGGGCCAGTCCTTCCGCGCCTATGCCAGCGCCATCTCCCGGGATGCCCGGCGGCTCCATCAGGCAGCGGCGGATTTGTGCGTGGTCAATATGGGCGCGACGGCCATCGGCACGGCCATCAACGTATCGCCGGACTATTTGAGCCGCATTGTGCCGGAGCTGCGGGAAGTGACCAAATACCCCCTGCTCCAGGCTACGGACCTGATCGACGGCACGCAAAATCTGGACTGCTTTGTCCATGTGTCCGGCATCATCAAAACGTGCGCCGTGACGCTGTCCAAGATGTCCAATGATCTGCGGCTCCTGTCCAGCGGTCCCCGGACGGGCCTTTCGGAGATCAATCTCCCGGCCAAGCAGAACGGCTCGTCCATTATGCCCGGCAAGGTCAACCCGGTTATTCCCGAGGTCATGAGCCAGGTGGCCTTTAATATCATCGGCAATGACACCTGCATCACCATGGCCGCCGAAGCGGGCCAGCTGGAATTGAACGCCTTTGAACCGGTGCTGTTCTACAAGCTGTTTGAATCTCTGGAGACCCTGGCCGGCGGTATCCAAACCCTGGTGGATAACTGCATCCTGGGCATCACCGCCAACCGGGAGCACTGTCTGGAATTGGTGGAGCACAGCGTGGGCATGGTGACGGCCCTGTGCCCCTATATCGGCTACAAGCGGGCGGCGGAGCTGGCCAAGGAGTCTCTGAAAACCGGCGTGCCCATCCGCAAGCTGGTGGTCCAACAGGGCATTGTCTCCGCCGACCAGGTGGATGAAATTCTCAACCCCCTCAAGCTGACCTTTACGGAAAAGGAGCGTGCGGAGCTGGACGCTGCCGCCAAAGCCCTGGATTGACCTATTATAGGCAACGGCCCGGAACGTGTTTGTACGTTCCGGGCCAATTTTTTTATTGGTACCGCTTCCCTACCACCCACAGGGGCACAAACAGGCCACTTAGGGAAACAATCAGCACCACCGGCAGTTGGAGCCAGAGCCACAGGGCAGGCTCCAAAGCCGTCACGCCCAGGGCCAGCAGTGGCAGCACCACCATCACGGCGCAGGACCAGACACGGCCCACGGTGATAATATGGGGCCAATTGCGGTTATTGAACGCCATACCCACCATATGCATCCGGAAAAAGCCGTCGTACACCAGATTGATTCGCTCCCGGTCATACAGATCCGGCAGCTGGAGCCGGACGTAAAAACAGAAGTATGCACCGAATATGGCACCCAGCACCACCGGCGCCCACAATGCTTCCATACGAACACCGCTTTTGTAACATAGCCACATGACCGCCGCACCCACCAGCAGGGCCAGCGGATAGATCAGCCGCCAGGGCCCCTTCTCCCGCCAGGCCCGCCGTGGATGGTCCTTGCCATAGAGGACAGCGGTCTGCACCACCTGTTCCACATCCTCCTGCTCCATGGTCTGGGCCGGGTCCTGACGGCGGCACAGCAGCAGCTCCGTCACGGTCACCCCCAGCGTTTCCGACAATGGCAGCAGCATGGCCGTGTCCGGGATGCTGGCTCCCGTCTCCCATTTGCTGACGGCCTTATCGGAAATGCAGAGCCGCTCCGCCAGCTGCTTTTGGGTCCAGCCCTGCTCTTTGCGCAGCCGGGCCACAAAGGCGCCGAACTGCTGTTTATCAATGGTCTGCATACGCTTCACCTCGGGAAAATTGTACCGCCATATGGTGCATTTGGCAACCGAACGGCAGTAGAATTGCCGGTTTTCCGGCCCAGAACCATGCTTCCAACCCGTTTTTCCCCAACCGGGCCGCTTTCCACCGGCACCATAAACACAGGCCGGGTCTGCCTTGCGGCAGATCCGGCTGTTGTTTGGAAGCATTTAATATTTTTCGTAGCTGTCGGCAGGCGAATCGTAGGTTCTGTCGGGAACACGCTCCGGCTCCTCCATGGGCTGGTTGGCCAGACGGAACCGTCTGGTCAGGTTCTTGAGGAGTGTGGCCTGTCCCGTCAATTCCTCGCTGGCCGCCGCGCTCTCCTCCGCCGTGGCGGAGTTGGTCTGCACAACGCTGGAAATCTCGTCCAAACCCTGGGTGATCTGGGTGATCTCCTTGGCCTGCTGTGCCGAGGCCCCGGCAATGCCGCCGATGGTCTCGATGATCTCGTTGGCATACTGGGCCGTCTCCTCCAACATTTGTTCGGCGCTGGCTGCGAGACTGCTGCCATTTTCCACAGCGTGGATGGATTTTTCGATCATTTGCTGGGTGCTCTGCGAGGCTTCCGCCGACTTTCCGGCCAGACTGCGCACCTCGTCGGCCACCACGGCGAAACCCTTACCGGCCATACCGGCCCGGGCCGCCTCCACCGCCGCATTCAGTGCCAGAATGTTGGTCTGGAAGGCGATGTCGTCAATGGTCTTGATGATGCCCTGAATCTCTGCGGAGGTCTCCTTGATCTCCGCCATGGCCGCCACCAGCTCCCGCATCTTTTCCCGGCTTTGGTTCAAATGCTCTCCGGCAGTACGGCCGTGACTGCTGGCCTCTTCGGTGCGGCGGGCGTTTTCGCCAATCTCTCGGGATACGCCCTGGACTGCTGCCGCCAGCTGTTCGATGGAGCTGGCCTGCTCCGTGGCGCCCTGACTGAGTATCTGTGCGCCGCTGGCCATCTGCTCCGCTCCGGCGCTGACCTCGCTGGCCGCCGTATAAATGGAACCCAGCGTGTCGGAAATGCGTTTCTGCGTGTTGAGCATTCCCTTCTGGACCTGGGCAAACTCACCGGTATACTGGTTCCGCAATTTGAAATCGAAGTTGCCTTCGGCCATTTCGCCCAACACCTGAGAGGTTTCCCGGATGTAGTCAATGTACAGCTGCAGCTGGGCCGCCATGGTCTCCAGAGAGGCGTTGACCCGGCCAAACTCATACTTGGCCTTGTGGTCCACCGATACGGACAGGTCACCGGCGGCAATCTGCCGGGCGGTGCGGTCCAATGCGTTGAGGGGCCGGATAATGCGGCAGCGCAAATACACCAGCAGAATCACAAACAGCGCCACGGAGAAACCGACACAGCTCCAGGCCAGGGTGGTGCCCAATGCGTCGGTGCTGGCCATCAGCGCGTCCTCGGAAGCCACGGAAACAATATACCATCCGTTGTCGGGAATCTGCTGGTACCAGGCCAGATACGTTTTGCCGTCCTGGGTATAGGAACCGCTGCCGGTGCCATTCTTCAGAATCTCCCGGCCCAACTGGGCCAGAGACGCGTTGGACTCCTCCACAATGTTCTGCTCCAGCAGCTTATTGCTGTCCTCATGGGCGAGATAGACGCCGTTGGCGTCCAGCAAAAATGCCTGACCGTCGTAAACAATGTCCAGATTGGTCACCATCTGCTGCATACTGGTCAAATCCACGTCCGCCGTGGCCACACCCATCAGCTTGCCGTTCTGGTAGATGGGGGCCGACGCGGTCACCATGGAAATTTTCGCGAAGCTGTCGTAATAGGGCGCGGACCACACGGCGCTCTGGTTGGTGTTGATGACAGAGGTGTACCAATCCTGATCCGTATAGTAGACGCCGTCGCCCAAAGAGTAGTTATCCACATACTGGACCGTGCCATTCTGCCGCATGCAGTAGGGGGAATAATACTCCCGGTCCGCCCGATGGGCGTAGGGCTCGAACCAGATGCCGCCGCCGAAGGTATCGTCATTGGCGGCGACAAAGTCCGTCAGAATCTCTCGATATATGGCCTCATCCATCGCGTAAGTGACACCCTGGGCCGCCTGCAAAGCCTCCATCTGGCTGTGGGTAACTTCCGCCGCCCGGGCCAGCGTCTCCGCCACCAGCTGATTCTGGGCCAATGCGCCGCTGATGTACTCGTTGACAATCTCCAAAGACTGGGTCATCTCCCGTTCCGCATCGCTGCGGATGATCTTTTCTGCCGACAGATGCCCGATGGCAGACAGCAGCACCATAGCCACAATCACAATGGGAACGACCACCAATATCATAGACGTCTGGATGGATCGGATTCCGTTACGTTTTCTCTCTTTCATCTTTGAACGCTCCTCGCTCTTTGCCGATTGGACATCGTGCCGCCTGCGGATCAGATATTATATGATAAGCAAGTGATTCAGTTGTCCCATACCATTGTAGCATACTGTTGCACATTATGCCATGTTTTTTTGAAATTTCTCCTTTGTTACCCACTATTTGGTAGTTTACACCCTTTTATTCGGTTGGAATGTTCCATGAAAATCTAATTCCCTACAAAGGCACGGTAAAAATTTTTCAGCAGGAAATTTATAGTATTTTCCGAATTGTACCGTAGTCTTCTCTATGTTCTAAGGGAAACCGTCATGGTAAATCCAGGGGGAACCTTCTCCCGTGTATCGTTTACCATGGGAAAGGGGTCCGTTGAAAAAAGAACGAGCGCCGGCGTCCGCCGGCGCTCGTTTTTGCTGCCAAAGGGGTCAGATGTGGGTAATGACGCCGGTGACCAGCTTCTTGAACTGCTTGGCCACCCGGTCGGCGGTCTCCTGGACCTCAGCGTGGTCCAGACGGCCCTCGGTCATACCGGCGGCCAGATTGGTGATGCAGGAGATACCGCAGATCTCCATGCCCATGTGGCGGGCGGCCATGGCCTCGCAGGCAGTGCTCATGCCCACGGCGTCGGCGCCCAGGGTCCGGCACATCCGGATTTCAGCGGGGGTCTCATAGCTGGGGCCGGTCAGCTGGAGATAGACGCCCTCGCGGACGGGAATATCCAGCTCCTTGGACACGGCGCGGATGGCATCCTGCATCCGGCGGCTGTAGACCTCGCTCATATCGGGGAACCGGGGACCCAGCTCCTCCAGGTTGGCGCCCAGCAGGGGGCTGGGTACGCTGGTGGCAATCTGATCGGTGATCATCATAAAGTCACCGGGCCGGAAATCGAAGTTGACGCCGCCGGCGGCGTTGGTCAGCATCAGTTTTTTGGCGCCCAGCAGGCCCATGAGCCGGGTGGGCAAAACCACGTCGGACATGGGATAGCCCTCATAGAAGTGGACGCGGCCCTGCATGATGACCACAGGCACATTCTCCACATAGCCGAAGACGAAACGGCCCTTGTGACCGGCCACGGTGGACACGGGGAAGCCTTCAATGGTGTTGTAATCCACCGTCTGCTCCACACGGATTTCGTCGGCGTAATCGCCCAGGCCGGAGCCCAGAATCAGGGCCACTTCCGGCTGGAAAGAGACCTTTTCCTGCACGCTCTTGAGGCAGGTCATCAGCTTCTCATAGACAGGATTCATGGAAAAAACCTCATTTCTTTATTCAGAATCCACCACATTGGCCACAATCTGTTTCAGCGCCAGATATTGCTCCTGGTGGACGGAGAGCTTGGTGCCCTCCTTGGTGATCAATCCCTGTTCGGCAAATTTTTTGATGGAGCGGTTGATGGTCTTGAGACACAGCCCAGTGGCGTTGGACAGGGATTGCTGACCGCCGCGGACATGGAGAACGCCGTTTCTGGCGTACCGCTCATAGCGCTCCACAAAGAGCATGGCCAGCCGGTCGGACCCCTGCAAAAACAGCAGGGCCCGGCCCTTGCGGCCCTGTTCCAGCAGGTACTCGCCCACCAGACAGGCCTCATGCTTGAGAGCCTGGATATCGCTGCGCATCCACCGCTCGAAAGCGGTGCGGGTCAGCTTGACCATGGTGCAGCGGGTGACGGTCCGCAGGGTGGTCTTGTAGGTGTCCAAATCCATAATGAACTCCATGCCGCCCATGGCGTAGACCTTGTCAAAGCGCATAAATTCATAGGTGATACCGAAAAACCGGTATTCAATGGCCTCGATAATGCCTTTTCCCACGAAGTAGATATAATCCACCGGGTCGTTCTCCCGAATGAAGACGGTGTTTTTTTCCATCTCCTCAATCTGGAACGACTCCATCAGCCACAGGGGCGCGGTTTTGAAATACTCCCGGAACTGGGCCTGCCGGTCCGGGTCCACCCCTTTGAGGAAGGGCAGGGCCTCGTCGATGGTTTTGTAGCCCACGGATCATCCCTCCTTCTGCGGGCAATGGGACGGTTAACCCAGCTGGCTGAGAATCGAGGTGCCGATGGAGCCTTCGGGCATGGCCAAACCGAAGTTGTCGGCAATGGTGGCGCCGATGACGGCAAAGCTGTTCTGCTGCTCCAGCAGACCGCCCCGGTCCATGGCCTTGGACCAGGCCAGCAGGGGCACATACTCTCTGGTGTGATCGGTGCCGCGGAATGTGGGGTCGTTGCCGTGGTCCGCCGTCAGCAGCAGCAGATCGTCCTCCCCCAGCTTCTCCATCAGGACACCCAGGTTTTTGTCGAACTTTTCAATCTCGTGGCCATAGCCCTCCGGGTTGCGCCGGTGGCCCCACTGGGCGTCAAAGTCCACCAGATTGACGAAGCACAGGCCCTTAAAGTCCCGGCCCGCCGCTTCAATGGTCTGCTCCATGCCGTGAACAGAGCTGTCGGAGTGGAACGACTCCGTGACGCCCTCGCCGCAGAAAATGTCGTTGATCTTGCCGATGGCAATGACATCGAGACCGGCGTCCTTCAGCACATTGAGGGCCGTGGGGGCCGTGGGCTTCAAAGCGTAATCGTGGCGGTTGCTGGTGCGGCGGAATTCGCCGGGCTTGTTGCCCACATAGGGCCGGGCGATGACGCGGCCCACCTTCCACTCGTCCCGCAGCGTCAGCTCCCGGGCGATTTCACAGCAGCGGTACAGGTTTTGCAGGTCAAAGGTCTCCTCGTGGCCGCAGATTTGCATGACCGAGTCGGCGGAGGTATAGACAATCATGGCGCCGGTGTTGATTTCCTCCAGGCCCAGCTCATCGATGATGGCCGTACCGCTGGCGCTCTTGTTGCCGATGACCCGTTTGCCGCAGCGCTTTTCCAGCTCGGCAATCAGCTCCGGCGGAAAGCCCGTATCGGTGAAGGTCTGGAAGGGCTTTTCCGTGAAAATGCCCATCATTTCCCAGTGGCCCGTCATGGTGTCCTTGCCGTTGCTGGCCTCGGACAGCCGCAGGCAGCGGGCCATGGGCGCGCCGGTGCCGGTCATCTGACCGCCGGTGTGCAGGTCCAGCAGACCCAGCTTCCGCAGATTGGGCATGTCCAGGGTGCCCATATGGTCGAGAATATGACCCAGGGTGTCGGCGCCCTCATCACCGAAACGGGCGGCGTCGGGCATCTGCCCGATGCCCAGGGAGTCCAGCACAATGGTAAAAATGCGGTTGTATCGTTTCATTGCGTATCCCCTTTGCGATAGGAAGTTATGCCAGGTTGTCCGGGCCGAAGCCCAGGGGCAGCAGCTCTTTGAGGGTGTAGATGCGGTAGTCCTCCACAGAAACGGCCAGAATAATCTGGAAGGTCTCCGGGTTGCAGAACTCCATCATCACCTGACGGCAGACGCCGCAGGGGGCCGTGAAGTCCTTTAGGACACCGTCGGGACCGCCAACAATGCAGATGGCGTCGAACTGGCGCTCGCCCTCGCTGACGGCCTTGAAGAAGGCCGTCCGCTCGGCGCAGTTGGTGGGACCATAGGCGGCGTTTTCAATGTTGCAGCCCGTATAGATCTTGCCGTCCCGGGTCAGCAGCGCCGCGCCCACCCGGAAATTGGAGTAGGGCACATAGGAAAAGCGCATCTGCTCAATGGCCCGCTGAATCAATTCCTGAATGCGGCTTTTGTCCATACGCGTTCCCTCACTCAATAGCCCGTGGCCTCTTCCTGGCGGATGAGCTTTACGATGCGGCTGGTGCCCAGACGGTCGGCGCCCAGTTCCAGGAACTTCTCGGCGTCCTCCAGGGAGGAAATACCGCCGGCGGCCTTCATCTTTACGTTGGGGCCGATGTGCTTGGCGAACAACTCAATGTCGGCAAAGGTGGCACCGGCCTTGGAGAAGCCCGTGGAGGTCTTGATATAGTCGGCGCCGGCCTTGGTGACCAGCTCGCACATTTTGATCTTTTCCTCGTCGGTCAGCAGGCATGTCTCAATGATGACCTTGAGAATCTTGCTGCCGCAGGCGGCCTTGAGGGTGCGGATTTCGTTTTCCACCAGCTCATAGCGGCCGTCCTTGAGCCAGCCGATGTTGATGACCATGTCAATCTCTTCGGCGCCGTTGGCCAGCGCGTCCTTGGTCTCGAACTCCTTGGCGGCGGTGGTCATATTGCCGTTGGGGAAGCCCACCACGGTGCAGACGGGAATGCGGCCCTTGAGATAGTCGGCGCATTCCTTCACATAGCAGGGCGGAATGCAGACGGAAGCGGTACCGTACTCCACGGCGTCGTCGCAGATCTTGCGGATTTCATCCCAGGTGGCCGTCTGCGTCAGCAGGGTGTGGTCCACATGGCGGAGGATTTCTTTATGATCCATGGAAAAAACTCCTTTACTCGGTTATTTCTGTTCCCGGTCCTGGCGGATCAGGTCGCGGATGGCCTCCACGGCCACCCGGATGGCCATATCCGTGTCGTGGGCCACGGGATTGGGCAGGTTCATCTTTTCCCGCTCCTGGTTGGCAACCACCAGGAAGCAGGAGCCAACCCGCACATGGAGATAGCTGCCGACGATGAACAGTGCCGCCGACTCCATCTCCGAAGCCATGCAGCCCAGACGCTTCCAGGCTTCCCACTTGTTCATCAGCTCGTAGCTGACGGGTTTGGTCTCCGGCTCATGCTGGCCATAGAAGGCGTCCTTGCACTGGACGACACCGGTGTGGAAGGGATATCCCATGGACCGGGCGGCGTTGACCAGGGCATTGGTCACATTGAGGTCGGGGATGGCGGGGAACTCCATGGGGGCATATTCCCGGCTGGTACCCTCCATGCGGATGGCGCCGGTGGCCACCACCACGTCGCCGCTCTTGACGTCCAGCTGCATACCGCCGCAGGTGCCGATGCGGATAAAGGTATCCGCACCGCAGCGGTAGAGCTCTTCCATGGCGATGGAGGCCGACGGGCCGCCGATGCCGGTGGAAGTGACGCTGACCTTGACGCCGTCCAGAGTGCCGGTGTAGGTGATATACTCCCGGTTGTCGGCAATGAGCACCGGGTCATCGAAATACTGGGCGATCTTGGCGCACCGCTTGGGGTCGCCGGGGAGGATCACATAGCGGCCGATCTCGCCGCTGGCCACCTGAATATGGTACTGACGGCTGGCGTCCTCGGAATAATTTTTCATGGAAGGAAAGCTCCTTTCGCTGAGAGATGGGAAATTTGCTTAACGTTGGCCCTTATCATAGGGGATGCCCTCGGCCTTGGGGGCCTTGGACTTGCCGGAGACGAACACCAGCACGATCAGGGAGATGATATAGGGCAGCATGTTGTAAACGGTGCTGGGCAGATTCAGGGCCACCAGTGCGTCAAAGCCTGTGTAGACGTTGGAAAGTGCCCGGAACAGGCCGAACAGCAGTGCGGCCAACGCAATGTTGATGGGTTTCCACTGGCCGAAGATCATAACGGCCAGGGCCAGGAAGCCGAAGCCGGCCACGCCGGTTTCAAACTTCCACTCGCTGACGCCGGCGGTGATGTAGACCAGACCGCCCAGGCCGCCCAGGGCGCCGGAGATCAGCACACCGGCATAGCGCATCTTGTAGACGTTGATGCCCACGGAGTCGGCCGCCTGGGGATGCTCGCCGCAGGCGCACAGCCGCAGGCCGAAGCGGGTCTTGTAGAGGACGATATACGAAGCAATCAGGACCAGGAGGGCCACCAGCATAAACCAGTTGAGCTCAAAGCTGCCGATGTTGGTGGTAAAGGCTTTTTTCGCCGTACCATACGCCACAGTGGAGGAGACGTTGTTGGCGTCCTCAGCCATGTTGATGGCACGGACCAGCACCACGGCGGCGGCGGGGCCCAGCAGATTCAGAGCGGTACCGACCAGGGTTTGGTCGGCGTTAAACCGGATGGCCGCCACGCCCAGCAGCAGGGAGAAGAGCATACCCACCACGGCGCAGGCCAGGATGACGATGAGGATCACCACCGCCGCCGGCATATCTGCGGGCAGGTATTTCATCGTCAACGCGCCGCCCAGGGCGCCCATCACCATAATGCCCTCCAGGCCGATGTTGATAACGCCGCCATGCTCGGAGAAGCAGCCGCCCAGGGCTACCAGCAGCAGCACCGAGGCAAAGATCAAAGTGTATTGCAGCAGCAAGATCATTGGGCCTTGCCTCCTTTCTCTTGGGCCGCGGCCCGCTTTTCATCCCGCTTGTCCAGGAGCCGGCCCAGCCAGCCCTTGAAGAAGAAGACGAAGCCGCAGAGGTAAATGATAAACGCGGAAATCAGATCGGAAATCTGGGCAACATACATAGTCTTGTCCACATAGCTGCCGCCGCTGGTAATGTGCTGGATGAAGTAGGAGGAGAAAATGGCGCCGATGGGATGGGAGCCGCCCAGGAACGCGGCGGCGATGCCGTTAAAGCCCATGGCGGGGATGCTGGTCATCTGGACCATCCACTGCTCGATGCCGCAGAGGAAGAACACTGCCGCGCCGAGACCGGCCAGAGCGCCGGAGATCATCATAGCCAGGATGATGTTGCGCTTTTCCCGCATGCCGCAGTATTTGGCGGCGTGCTTGTTGAGACCCGTGGCCTTCAGCTCAAAGCCGAACTTGGTGCGGTCCAGAAGCACCCATACGATGATGGCGGCCAGGACGGCAAAGACAATGCCCACGGTGACAAATTCGTTGTTGGAAAACACCTTGTCCAAACCTATGTTGGGCAGCAGGGCGCTGCTGTTGGCGCTTTCCAGTGTTTTGGTATAGGGGGTGGTTTGCTCCTTGACGGTGTTCAGGAGCATGTTGACGGAATAGAGGCCGATCCAGTTGAGCATGATGCAGGAGATGACCTCGTTGACGTTGAAGTAGGCCTTCAGGGCGCCGGAGATGCCGCCCACCAGAGCCGCGCAGACCATGGCGGCGATGAGGCATACATACCAGGGCAGGCCCAGACCCAGGGCGCAGTAGAGGGACGCGCCCGCGCCGATGACATATTGACCGGCGACGCCGATGTTGAACAGGCCCACCTTCCAGGCAAAGAGCACGGACAGGGAGCACACCAGCAGGGCCGACGCCTTGACCAGGGTGGTGCCCAGGTACTTCATGACCGCCACATGGCTGGGATAATAGAAGTAGTTCTTCAAGATGGCGGCAATGGCGCCGCCCGCACCGGCGGGGTTGATGATCAGCAGCACCACATAGCCGATGAGCAGGCCGATGGCGATGCACAGCAGGGAGCCGATGATGGTCTGAACGCCGCTGTTGCGCAGAAGGCTTTCTCTCTTGCGGTCAGTTTGCACGGTCCTGTGCCTCCTTTCTCTTGGAACCGGCCATGTAGAGGCCCAGTTCTTCCACACTTACCTGCTTGGGGTCGAACTCGCCCACGATCTCGCCTTCATAGAGGACGAGAATCCGGTCGGACACGTTCATAACCTCGTCCAGCTCCAGGCTCACCAGCAGCACGCCCTTACCGGCGTCCCGCTGGGCCACCAGCTGCTTGTGGATGTACTCGATGGCGCCCACGTCCAGGCCGCGGGTGGGCTGGACGGCGATGAGGAGTTCGGGATTCTTGTCGATTTCCCGGGCGATGATGGCTTTCTGCTGGTTGCCGCCGGACATGGACCGGGCCTTGGTGATGGGGCCCTGACCGGAACGGACGTCGTACTGCTCAATGAGCCGCTCGGCATAGGACCGGATGTTCTTGCGCTTGAGGAAGCCCAGGGAGCTGGTGAACTCCGGCTCAAAATACCGCTGGAGCACAATGTTGTCCTCCAGGGTGTAGTCCAGCACCAGACCGTGCTTGTGCCGGTCCTCGGGGATGTGGCTCATACCGCTGGTGAGCCGCTTGCGAATGGGCAGATGGGTGATATCGGTGCCGTTCATCACGATTTTGCCGCCCTTGAGGGGCTCCAGACCGGACAGGCCGTAGACCAGCTCCGTCTGGCCGTTGCCGTCGATACCGGCGATACAGACGATTTCGCCCCGGCGGACCTGGAAGGACACATCGTTGACGGCGTTGTTCTTGTGGTGCTTGGAGGCCACGGTCATGTGCTGCACATCCAGCACCACGTCGCCCAGCTCCACAGGTGCCTTTTCCACGACGAAGTTGACGTCGCGGCCCACCATCATGGCCGACAGGGATTCCGGCGTGGAATCCTTGATGTCCACGGTGCCGATGTACTTGCCCTTGCGGAGGACCGTACAGCGGTCGGCCACCTGCATAATTTCCGCCAGCTTGTGGGTGATGAAGAGAATGCTCTTGCCCTCGGCGGCCAGATTCTTCATGATGGTCATGAGCTCCTGGATTTCCTGCGGCGTCAGCACGGCGGTGGGCTCGTCGAAAATCAGGATTTCATTGTCCCGGTACAGCATCTTGAGGATTTCGGTCCGCTGCTGCATACCCACGGTGATATCCTCAATGATGGCGTCGGGGTCCACGGACAGGCCGTACTGCTCCGACAGGGCCATAACCTTTTTCCGGGCCTCGGCCTTCTGGAGGAAACCGCCCTTGGTGGTCTCCGCGCCGAGGATGATGTTGTCCAGAACGCTGAAGCATTCCACCAGCTTAAAGTGCTGGTGCACCATGCCGATGCCCAGGGCGTTGGCGTCGTTGGGGTCATGGATGGTGACGGTCTGGCCGTCCTTGCGGATTTCGCCCTCCTCCGGCTGGTAGAGACCGAAGAGAACGCTCATCAGGGTGGATTTGCCGGCGCCGTTTTCGCCCAGCAGTGCGTGAATCTCACCCTTTTTCAGCTGTAAAGTAATATCGTCATTTGCGATAATGCCCGGAAATTTCTTGGTGATATGCAGCATTTCGATTGCATACTGTTCCATTCTTTACATACACCCCCCTGTTAGTGTGCAGGTTTCTGTGGCAGCACCGCACAATTGTTCCTGCGGTCCTGACCGGCCCTTTTTGTCCAACTGTGCAGTTTGCAAATCTTGAAATACATCCAGTATTCCTGCGATTTTCAAACTTTCATTTGGGCAAAAATGACTCGCCCAGTCCTCTTGTCAAATTATGCGGTGTTGCCCTTTTAAAAAAGGGAGCGGGAACGCCCCACTCCCTTTCGGTTGCTGGTGATTTACTTGATGCTGCCGTAGTCGTTGACAGTGATGGAGGTAGCAGGCATGGCGGAGATATCGTCGGAGACAGTAACCTTGCCGTCATACATATCCTTCACCAGAGCACGGTAGTCCTCTTCGGTGTAGGTGTCGCTCCACTGGGTGGACTCGATGGGCAGCTGGACATAGTTCTCTTCCACAGTCTCGGAAATCAGGCCCAGGCTCTCGATCTTGCCCACGTGCTCGCCCCACTGGCCGTCCTTGATGGCGGTGAGCATGTTCTTAACGGTGGTGGACAGGCCCTTCATAGCGGAGGTAACGGTGATGCCGTCGCCGTAGGCAGCGTCGATGACAGGAGCCTGGTCGCTGTCAACGCCGATGACCTTGCCGCCGGCCTTCTGGGCGGCTTCGGCAGCGGAGGTATAGATGCCGCCGCCGCAGGCAAAGACAACTTCTACGTCACGGGAACTGTACCAGGTGTCCATATAAGCGGTAATGTCGGCGTCGCCGGAGAACTGGCCGCCCACAACGTACTCAACGATGACCTCGTTCTCAATGCCCAGCTCCTTGGCAGCGGCGTCAGCGCCCTGCACATAGCCGTAGCCGAAGCGGGTAACGGCGGGAACGGCCATGCCGCCCAGGAAGCCCAGGTGCTTGTAGCCCAGCTTGACGGCGGTGTAACCGGCCATGTAACCGGAAATAGCCTCCTGATAGGTGGCGCAGTAGACGTTGTCGATGTTGTAGTACTCGGTCACGTCGTAATCAGCGGGGTTGTAGGTGTAGCCCTCGCCCACGGCGTTCTCCAGAATGTCGCCGGCGCCCACGTCCAGGGCGATGAACTTGACATCGGGATACATCTCAGCCTGATCAACAACGGTGGCGGCGAACAGGTAGCCGGGCAGCAGAATCACGTTGGCGCCGGCGGCCACAGCCTGATCGACGCTGGCGTTACGGGCTTCGGTGGAGTCGCTCTCGGGCTTGTAGTAGGTGAAGGGAACGCCGTTCTCCTCAGCCCAGGCCTTGGCGGACTCATAGGTGGTCTGGTTGAAGCTCTGGTCGGTGATGTCGCCGGAGTCGGTGACCATGGCAATGTTCATGTCGGTGGCAGCGGCGGTATCGCCGGTCTCGCCGCCGGTCTCGCCGCCGGTCTCGCCGCCGGTTTCACCACCGGTCTCCGTACCGGTCTGGGCGCCGGTCTCGGCATTGTCACTGCTGGGGGTGTTGTTGTCCTTGCCGCCGCAGGCAACCATGGACGTCAGCATGGCGATGGCAAGAAGCGCGGTCAGGATTCTTTTTTTCATGTGTTCATCCTCCTAATTTTTTGTGTCAGAAACGTGTCTTATGTGTCGCGGACCGTCCGGTCCGCAGATTCAACTGGACTGTTGTCTCTTTCTGGCTTGATTATAGCATGGTCTCTGTTGCGATTATAGGACTAGTGTCCTTTTTTGATGATAAAACTGGTAATTCATTTACTATCGCTATTTTTGATACAAGATTTCTGTGTATTATGTCCAATACTTTTTCACTCCTATGCGGCTAATCCCCAGGAAATGGAGGGAATTTCACCGCCCATGGGGCCGGAAGTCATAAAAAAAGCCGCCTCCACCTTGCGGCGGAGGCGGCGGCGTCCCATAAAAAAGGACTTCATTCCATTGCAGCAATACCCGAACGAGGTATGCAGGATTCAGAAGTTGGCGATGGTGTCCGCATCCAGACGGGTGAGAATCTCGCAGGCCAGCTTCACGGCGTTGTCGAAATCGGCGTAGGCGGACATGCCGTAGTGGGTGTGGGCGTAGCGGACGGGCACACCGATGACGATGACCGGCACGGCCTTTTCCGTCAGATGGATGGCGGCGCCGTTGGTGGAACCGGCGGCGCGGACGGCCTCCTGGACGGGGATGTTCAGCTGTTCGGCCAGATCCAGGGCGTAGCGCTGATACCGGGGATTGGTGATCATCCGGGCGTCCACATGGCGGAGCATGGGGCCGCGCTTGATGGCGGTCTGGACCATGTAGGGCTCCACACAGGTGTCGTCGGCGGGGCAGCCCTCAAAGACGATGGCAATGTCCGGCTTGATGACCTGGGACGTGACGGTGGCGCCGCGGACGCCCACCTCTTCCTGGGCGGCGCAGGCACCCACCACGTCCACCTTCAGGTCCTTGCCCTGGAGGGTGTGAAGCGTCTTGAGGATGGCGGCGCAGCCCAGACGGCAGTCAAAGCTCTTGCCCACCATCAGGTCGGTGTTCTCGTCATAGGTAAAGGTCACGTCGGGGGCCACAGGCTCGCCGATGCGGATGCCGTAGACCTCCATGGCCTCCTCCCGGGAGGTGGCGCCCACGTCCACGGTGATGTGGGACATGTCCAGCGGCGCCTTCCGCTCGGCCTCACTCATGAAGTGGGGTGGCTTGCTGGCGGTGAGGCCGGGGATGTACTTGCCCCAGCGGTTGCGGACCCAGACCTTATGGGCGGGAATGTTGTGGGTTACCCAGCCGCCCAGGGGAATGATCCGCAGGGTGCCGTTGGGGCAGATGGCCTGGACCATAAAGCCCACCTCGTCGCTGTGGGCGTCCAGCTGCACCACGGGACGGCTGCCGGTGTTGCCCTGGCGGCGGATGTAGAAGTTCCGCATGCGGTCCATGTGGGTTTCGCCCAGACCCTCGGCATAGGGCCGGATGGCGGCCACCACGTCGTCTTCAAAGCCGGAGACGCCGTTGGCGTTGGAAATGGCCGCAATCATTTCCAGAGTGGTTTTCTTATCCATAGCGTTTCCTTTCCGGGCTCAGCCCAGCTTGACCTTCTTGAACTCTTCCATGAACTCCACGATGTAGTCGGCGGAAGCCTGCAGCATCTCGCGGCCCCACTCCTCGGTGGCGGTGTTGGGATGATCGGGCCCGATCCAGCCGCTGTCGGTAACGTGGGTGATGCTTCTGGGAATCTCCACGGAAACGCCCTTGAACTCCACGGAACGGAAGCCGGTGGCCTTGAGGTTGTCGCTCAGGTGGTAGAACTTCAGCTCGCCGCCGATTTCGCTCTTGTCCACCAGGGAGGGGTCAATGCCCAGGATGGCCGCCGTCTCCTCGCCGCCGCCGTGGCCGCCCTTCCAGGCGGGGTTCAGATCCCAGGCCATGAGCCACCAGTTGAGCATAGCCACCAGGCAGCCCTTCTTTTCATAGTCCAGGGCCAGACGCTCGATGGTCTTGATGTTGCCGCCGTGGCCGTTGAGGAAGACGAACTTTCTGGCGCCGTGCTTGTACAGGCTCTTGAAAATCTGATCGCAGAACTGATAGAGGATGTCGCAGTCAATGTCGATGGTGCCGGGGAAATCGGACAGGCTCTGGCAGGCGCCATAGGGAATGGTGGGGGCAATGAGGACGTCGCTCCTCTGCTCAATCTTCTCCAGCAGATGGTCGGGAATCAGGGTGTCGGTGCCCAGGGGCATATGGCGGCCGTGGCACTCGATGCTGCCGATGCTGATGAGGACCATGTCGTTGCTCTTGAAGTACGTTTCGACCTGGGGCCAGGTCATGTTGCTCAGTCTCATGGAAAATTCGTCCTTTCTGATTCAATAATGGGAGAATGCACGGTAAAATTGGGGCCGTCAAGGGTACTGACGGCCCCAAAGGTCGATTACTGGGCGACCTTTACGGTATCCAGATTGTGGTAGCCGTTGGCGTCCATCACAAAACCTTCCACCTTCTTGCTGGCGCCCACGTTGATGGAGCTGTAGAAGATGTTCAGGTTGTTGTTGATGCTGTCCAGCTTGATGGCCAGCTCCTTGTAGAGCTCCTCACGGGTGGCCTCGTCGCTGGTGCTTCTGGCCTCTTCCACCAGGGCGTCCACTTCGGGATCGTTGATGAAGGAACGGTTACCGGCGGCACCCTGCTGGGAGGAGTGCTCCAGGGAGTAGTAGGTGTAGTCGGCGTCACCGCTGGAAGTGGTCCAGCCAAAGTAAGCCATGTCGTGCTCACCGTTGGTGGTACGGCTGATATAGCTGCCGAACTCCAGAACCTCCAGGTTCACATTGACGCCAACCTGCTGGAACATGTTCTGCATGGCCTGGCACATCTCAATGCGGGACTGGTTGTCGTTGACCCACAGGGAGCAGTCAAAACCGTTGGGATAACCGGCCTCGGCCAGCAGCTCCTTGGCCTTCTCGGGGTTGTATTCCCGGACGCCGGTGGAGTAGTAGCCGAAGACGCCGGGGGCAATGATGGAGTCGGCAGGCTCGCCGCTGCCGGCATTGATGGTGTCCACCAGGGTCTGGCGGTCGATGGCGTAGCTCAGAGCCTCACGGACCAGGGGGTTGTTGAAGGGCTCCTTGTTCATGTTCAGGGAGATATACCAGCAGCTCAGAGAGGGAACCTCATACACGGTGGTGGATTCGTTCTCGTTGATGCGGGAGATGTCGTTGACGGCCAGATCGTAAGCCAGATCGACCTCGCCGGTCTCCAGGGCGATGGAACGCTGGGAGGCCTCGGGGATGACGCGCATGGTCAGATTCTCGGTCTGGGGCTTGCCGGCATAGTAGTCGTCAAAGGCCTTGAGGGTGATGTGGTCGCCCTGCTTCCACTCGACGAAGGTGTAGGGGCCGGAGCCGATGGGGTTGAGGATGAAGGCGTCCTCGTCGGCCTCCACCACAGCCTTGGGCACGATGGCGGCAAAGGGGATGGCCAGGTTGCGCAGAGCGGGGCCGTAGGGCTCCTTGGTCTTGACGGTGACGGTGTAGTCGCCGTCCACGGTGACGGTGTCGATGAAGTCAACGATATAGGAGACGGCGGCGGAGTTGATGGCACGCTCCAGGGAGAACTTGACGTCCTCGGCGGTCAGGTCGCTGCCGTCATGGAACTTGATGCCCTGGCGGATCTGGAAGACATAGGTCAGGTCGTCGGTCTGCTCCCAGCTCTCGGCGATCTGGCCCACGATCTCATTGGTCTCGGGGTCCACGGTCACCAGGGTGTCGAAGATCTGGCAGGTCACTTCCACCGAGGGGGTCTCCTTGCCCTGATGGGGGTCCAGAGAGGTCACGTCGGCGCCCTGGGCCCAGACCAGGGTGTCCTTGTAGCCGCCGGTGGAGGCGGTGTCGCCGGTGGTGGTCGTTCCGTCGGTGGTACCGGCGTCCTTGCTGCCGCAGGCGGCCATGCCCATCATGGTGCACAGAGCCAGCGTCGCGGCAACCAGCCGCAGAAGGTTCTTCTTCATGTTCTTTCCTCCTAAAATGCAGTTTGTCGTGGCCCTTGGGGGCCGGGTTCACAATCGCGTTGCAGAAACACGACAATGACAAAAGGATTAGAGCTCGCCCCGCTGCACCCGCAGGCAGGTGACGAAATGGTCCGGTTCCGGCTCCGTCAGGACCATGTCCTGGCTGGTGCAGGCCTCGGTGGCATAGGGGCAGCGCTTGGCAAAGCGGCAGCCGGTGCCGGGGTTCACCGGCGAGGTGATCTCGCCCTTCATGGTGATACGGTTCATGGGCTTGTCCGGGTCCGGAATGGGAATGGCTGACAGCAGCGCCTGGGTATAGGGGTGCATGGGCTTGCTGAACAGCTTATCGGCCGGGGCCTTCTCCACCATCTGGCCCAGATACATGACCAGAATGTCGTCGGAGATATATTTGACCACCGACAGATCGTGGGTCACGAACAGATAGGTCAATCCCAGATTGTCCTGCAAATCCTGCATCAGGTTGAGGATCTGCGCCTGAATGGACACGTCCAGGGCCGAAACCGGTTCGTCGCAGACGATGAACTTGGGTTTCAGGGCCAGGGCCCGGGCGATGCCGATACGCTGGCGGCGGCCGCCGTCCAGCTCATGGGGATAGGTGTTGATAAGGCGCGGGGCCAGACCCACCATGTCCATAATCTCCCGGACGCGCTTCTGGATGCCGTCCTTGTCCTTGCGGCTGTACAGCTTCTGCACCAGCAGCGGGGCCGCAATGGCCTCGCCCACGGTCATACGGGGATTCAGGGACGCGAAGGGGTCCTGGAAGACAATCTGCATGTCGCGGCGCAGCGCTTTCAGCTGGGCCTTGTTCATGGCCACCACGTCCTGGCCGTCGAAGACCACGGAGCCGGAGGTGGGCTCATGGAGCCGCAGGATGGCGCGGCCCATGGTGGACTTGCCGCAGCCGGACTCGCCCACAACGCCCAGGGTCTTGCCCCGGTCCAAGGTAAAGCTGATGTCGTCCACCGCGTGGAGCATGCCGTTGGGCACGGGGAAATATTTCTTTAAATGTTCCACCCGCAGGATTTCATTGGTGGTTTCCGCCATATCACTGCGCCTCCTTCTCATACCGGAAGCAGCGCACCTTGTGGCCGTCCTCCAGCTCATACATGTCCGGCAGCTCCGCACGGCACCGGTCGGTGGCGAACTTGCAGCGCTCGGCGAACTTGCAGCCCTTGGGCAGCGCCGTGGGGTCGGGCATCATGCCGTCGATGGCGGCCAGACGCTTGCTGTTGGTCTCCAGACGGGGCACGGAGCCGAACAGGCCCTCGGTGTAGGGGTGCAGGATGTTTTTATACACCTGCTGCAAGGTGCCGTACTCCACGATTTCACCGGCGTAAATGATGGCCACGGTGTCGCAGTTCTGGGCCACAACGCCCAGGTCGTGGGTGATCAGCAGCATGGCCGTGTTGTTCTTGACCTTCAGGCCGTGGATCATCTCCAGGACCTGGGCCTGGATGGTCACGTCCAGGGCCGTGGTGGGCTCGTCGGCAATGAGCAGCTGGGGGTTGCAGGCCAATGCGATGGCGATGACCACGCGCTGCTTCATGCCGCCGGAAAACTGGTGGGGATAGTCGTCGTAACGGCTGGCCACAATGCCCACCATCTCCAGCATCTCCTCGGCCTGCTTCCGGCTCTCCGCCTTGGACAGGTTGGGATGGTGGGTGATGATGACCTCCCGAATCTGCTCGCCCACGGTCATAACCGGGTTCAGGGATGTCATGGGGTCCTGGAAGATCATGGAGATCTGACGGCCGCGGAGGGCACGCATCTCCTTTTCCGACAGCTCCATAATGTCGCAGCCGTCGTAAAACACCTGGCCGGAAACGATTTTTCCGGGGGGATTGGGAATCAGGCGCATAATGCCGCGGGCCAGGGTCGTCTTGCCCGCGCCGGTCTCGCCCACCAGCCCCAGGGACTCGCCCTTGCGCAGCTGCAAGCAGGCGCCATTGAGGGCCTCGGTGACGCCGTCATCCGTCGCATAGATGATGCTCAGGTCTCTAATATCCAATAAGATATCCGACATATCGGTATCGTACCTCCTCTTAGTCTCCAAAGGGTGCTCAGTTCTTCATGCGGGGGTCCAGGGCGTCGCGCAGACCGTCGCCCATGAGGTTCAGGGAGAGAATGGTCAGCATGATGCCGAGGCCGGGGATGACGGTCACATGCCAGGCGTCGCGGAAGTAGTTCCGGGCGTTGGACAGCATGGCGCCCCACTCCGGCGTGGGCGGCTGGATGCCCAGGCCCAGGAAGGACAGACCGGCAATGGAGAGGATGGCGCCGGCCAGACCCAGGGTGGCCTGCACGATGATGGGCGCCATGGCGTTGGGGACAATGTACTTGAAGATGATCTCCCGGTCATTGCAGCCGATGGAACGGGCCGCTTCGATAAACTCCTGATCCTTCACCGTCAGCACCGAGGCGCGGACCGTCCGGGCGAAGGTGGGGATATAGGCGATGCCGATGGCAATGAGGACATTGACCAGGCTGGTGCCCAGGGCGGCCACGATGGCCGTGGCCAGCAGCATAGAGGGGATGGCCAGCAGAATGTCCATAAAGCGCATGAGCACCGTGTCGATGACCTTGCCGTAGTAACCGGCCAGGGCGCCCAGGGCGCCGCCGACGATCAGGGAGAAGATAATGGCGATGCCGCCCATGAACAGGGAGTAGCGGACGCCCCACAGCATGCGCATAAGGATATCGCGGCCGTACTCATCCTGGCCGAAGGGATGCTCCAGGCTGGGGCCCTTGAGGCGTTCCACCAGGTTCTGGCTGGTGACGTAGGTGTTGTAGAATTCCTTCTGGGTCACCACATCGATGACCACGGTGGCGACGGCGATCAGGACCAGCAGACACAGGAAAATCAGGCCGGCCATGGCCGTGCGGTTTTTGCGGAAGCGTCTCCAGGCGTCCTGCCACAGAGAGCGTTGGGTGTTGGTTTTGGTCTTTTCCATGGCTGATCACCGTCCCTTCTTATACTGCGATTTGATGCGGGGATCTACAAAGGAGTAGATGATATCCACCACCAGGTTGACCAGGGTGAACATGGTGGCCATAACCACCACGCAGCCCATGACCATGGGGATATCCTTGGACTTGATGTTTTCCACCATCAGACGGCCCAGGCCCGGCCAGGAGAAGACGGTCTCGGCCAGCATGGCGCCGCCCAGCAGGTTGCCGAACTGCAAACCCACGGCGGTGATAATGGGAATCAGGGCGTTGCGGAGCATGTGCTGGAAGGTGACGACACGCTCGCTGACGCCTTTGGCCCGTGCCGTGGAAATGTAGTCCTGCCGGATGACCTCCAGCATTGAGGACCGGGTCATACGGGCCACCATGGCCGCCGAGTTCATACCCAGGGTCACGGAGGGCAGAATCAGGCTCAGGACCAGGGGGCCGAACCCGGATCCCATGCCTTGGGATGGCAGCCATCCCAAATGAACTGAGAAAATCATAACCAGCAGCAGGCCCGACCAGAAATTGGGCATGGACACGCCCACCAGCGCGCCCACCATGGATATGTTATCCAATAGGGAGTACTGTTTTCGTGCCGATATAATGCCGATTGGGATGCCGATGACCAGCGCCACCAGGATGCCGCAGGCCGCCAGCAGGGCCGTATTGGGCAGGCGGTCGATGACCTGATCCCAAACCGAAATGCTGTTGCGGTAGGACAGGCCCAGATCACCGTGGGCCAGGCCGACCATATAGTCGACATACCGAACCAGCAGCGGATCGTTCAGACCCAGCTCTTCCCGCTTCATCTCCAGGGCCTCTGCCGTGGCCTGATCGCCAAGGATGATGGCCGCCGGATCGCCGGGGGACAGGTTCAGGATAAAGAACACGATGAACGTGACGCCGATGATGACGGGTATCAGCATCAGCAGTCGCTTGACGATGTACTTGAACATTTTTTGGACAACCTCCCATGTCTTCTGATCGGGATTCGTTTCGGACAGGCGGCCGGCTCCTGCTGCCCTATAACGTTGTCGAAATTATAATACAATTTTTAATAAATTGTCAACAATATATTTCTTTATAAAACACTCTTTCCTTTTCGTCGACTTCATATTATAATAAAAGGTGTCGAACAAATCGGGCCAATATCCACCCATTCATGCGGTGTTTGAACGGTTTTTCTGACAAATTAACAGTGAGATGCGAGGTATAGAGTTATGGGCACCATTGGAGGAATTTTTTCTAACGAATTAGCACTTTCCACTGCTAATGGATTTTTTTCGAGAATTTGTCCGTCCGGCAGCGACGTGTCTTTTATGATGTCGGGCCGCTGCGGCATCTACCGCTGCCTGCTGGATCTGGCCCGGCACGACACGCGGAAGGTGGCCTACGTCCCCATGTACACCTGTGAGACGGTGCTGGCTCCCTTTTTGAAAGCCGGATACCAGCTGCGGTTTTACGAGGTGGACCGGCAGCTGCACAGCGTGTTTGACCCGGCGGTGCTGGACGAGATCAGCGTTTTGTCCCTCTGCGGCTACTACGGCTTTTCCAACTATGACCACGACTTTGTCCAGCGGTGCAAGGACCGGGGCGTGACCATCTTTGAAGACGCCACCCATTCCATTCTGTCCGCCGACGGCATCGACCCCCTGTGCGACTATGTGGCGGGCAGCTTCCGCAAGTGGATGGGCATCCCCTGCGGCGGCTTCGCCATCAAGTACGGCGGCTCCTTTGCGGTGCCCTGCCTGCCGGTGGACCCCACCCATCTGGACCTGCGGTACAAGGCCATCGAAACCGGTGACGGCGACGTGTTCTGGGAGGGTGAGATGCTGCTGCGGCGGATCTTCGACTGCAACAGCGGCGACGAGACCTCGGAGCACATTCTGCGCTATGCGGATCTGGAGACCATTTCCCGCCGCCGC
This sequence comes from Candidatus Avoscillospira avistercoris, assembly GCA_018716875.1. GTDB lineage: Bacteria > Bacillota > Clostridia > Oscillospirales > Oscillospiraceae > Avoscillospira_A > Avoscillospira_A avistercoris. The sequence continues at coordinate 20,379 of DVJJ01000041.1, read as the reverse complement.
CGGGAGAATTTCCAGGCGCTGCTGGATGGAATGCCCCAGGCGCCCCAGGGATTTTCTCCCGTGTTCTCTTCTCTTCCGGAAGGTACGGTGCCCAGCCACTTTGTGCTCTATGCCGACGACCGGCCCCATCTGCAGGAATTTTTGAAGGAACGCGACATCCGCTCCACCGTCTATTGGCCCAAAGCCGAGGTGGTGGACCTGACGGGCCACGACACCGTGGCGTACATCTACGACCATATTGTTGCCGTTCCCTGCGACCAGCGCTACACCCCTGCCGATATGAGACGCATCACCGACGCCCTGGGGGACTATGCGCGGGCGTCCCGCGCCTGAGGCTTCCCCGCCCATCCGATAGACAGAAAAAGTGATAGAGAAAGGTCTGATGATATGAAGATAGCCGCCGACGCCCCCTGCAGCTACGCGGAGATCGCGCTGCACTATCTGCGGGAGCAGATCATCAACGGCGAACTCCGGGCCCAGGAGAAGCTGGTGGAGACAGACATCGCCCAGACGCTGGGTATCAGCCGCGGTCCCGTCCGGGACGCTCTGAAGCAGCTGGCGGTGGAAGGGCTGGTGGACTACCAGCCCAACCGGGGCTGTACCGTGGCGCTGCTGTCACCCCGGGACGCCTATGAGGTGTTCTATCTCCGGGGCAATCTGGAGAAGATGGCCCTGGAAAAGTGTAACTGTACCATCAGCGACGAGGGGTTGTTCATCATGGAAAACGCGCTGGCGGAAATGCGGTCCTTTTCCGATCAGGACCCCATGTATCCCAAGGTTATGGCCGACACCCGGTTCCACCGGCAGATTGTACTGGCCAGCCAGATGGACCGGCTGGTGAAGATGTGGGAGCTGCTGACGCCTCTCAACGGCGCCATGTTCCTGTCCATCCACAACGCCAACCACTCCCCTTTTGCCGACCGCATCGACCACCCCACCCGCGGCAATCTGGTTATGGCCCATGAACAGATTCTGGCGGCCGTTCAGAAGCGGGATTTGCAGGAAGCCTGCCGCGTACTGGACAGCCATTACACCAAAAACGGCGAGCGGGTCTACCGCCTTTCCCTCATGCAGGAAGCCGCCCAGGACGGCTAAGTTGTATTTACGCGTAAAACGGGTCTGTTGCAGATTGAATTCTGCAACAGACCCGTTTCACATAATGTGGAAGTCTGATTTTATTCCCGAACTGTTACGTGCATATGATTCGCCGCCTCCCGCCAGGATACGCTATGTCCCGCGCCGTGGCTGCAAAAAATGGAATCGGCGGGATTCTCCGTGTCCCGCTCCCGGTCATACCCGGACGCGGCGGCCACAGCCTCCCCATCGGGACAGACCTCATAGCCGTCCGGCTCCAGCTGCAAGCTGCCGCCGCCGCGGGTTTTGGTGGCAAACTCCCGGCTGAAGGACAGCATGGGGGCCACAGGGCACCGGCCCGTCAGCCGCGTCCAGGCGCCCACCGTCTCCGGCAAGTCGCAGACGCCGCCCATGCGGGAAATCTCCGTTTGCAGTTTGGCCGCCGTGGACGGGTCGGCCTGAATGGTGAACCGGTACCAGGGCTCCAGCACGAGGTTTTCCGCGTGGAACAAGCCGTGGCGGATGGCTCGGTAGACCGCCCGACGGAAATCGCCGCCCTCGGTGTGCTTGTCGTGGGCCCGGCCCCCCAGAAGTACCACATGGACATCGGTCAGAGGCGCGCCCAGCATGGCCCCCACATGGGCCTTTTCCAACACATGGGTTTCAATGAGCCGCTGCCAGTTCAAAGCCAAATCATCGGTGGAACAGCGGCTTTCAAAGGTGACGCCCGCCCCTCTGGGGTTGGGCTCCAGCAACAGCTGGACCTCCGCATAATGGCGCAGGGGCTCAAAGTGACCGCAGCCCCGAACCGGTTTTGCGATGGTCTCCCGGTAGGCCACCGCCGGTTCCCCAAAGGTCACATCCAGGTCGTACCGCTCTTTCACCGTCTGGGTCAGCACATCCAGCTGCATCTCCCCGGCCACGGCCACATGGAGTTGATGCAGTCCCTCGTTCCACCGGACCGCCAGAGTAGGCTCCTCGTCCTCCAGCTGCAGGAAAATCTCCAACAGGCGGGTGGGGGCCACGTCGGCCCGGACCTCCACCAGCAGGGGCGGCGGGGCCGACGGTTCCCGATGGAGCAGCGTCTCCCCTGCCCGGTCTCCGGCCCGCAAATCGGAAAGACCCGTCACCGACACCAGTTCCCCAGCCTGTGCTTCGGCAATCTGTTCCCATTTGCCGCCCATCTGGCGGCGCAGCTGGTGGACCTTTTCGCCGTTCACCGTCTGCCGGGGCCGTAATGTTCCCGACAGAACCTTGCAGCAGCAGACCCGCTCCTGCTTGTCCCGCCGGATTTGATAGGCCAGTAAGTTTAGAGGGCCGTTGGGGTCGTAGTCCGTCCGGCACAGCCGGTCCAGACCGTCCAACAGTTCGTCGATGCCCTCCCCTTTCAAGGCGCTGCCCCGGTACACCGGGAACAGACGCCGCTCCCGGAAGGCCCGCCCGGCACCTTCCCAACACGCGCCGTCGTCCAGCGTCCCCTCCAGGTACGATTCCAACAGGGCGTCGTCCGTCATGGCCACCTGCTCCCGGACCGCGTCCGTGAGACCGTCCCAAAACTCACAGAAGCCATCGCCCCACCGGTGCAGCTGTTCCAAAACGCCGTCAGGGTCGGCCCCGGCCAAATCGGTTTTATTGAGGAAGCAGAGGACCGGGATGCCCCGCCGCTCCAACAGCTGCCACAGCCGTTCCGTTCTGGCCGGAATGGGCAGCGACGCGCCAATGACCAGAATCGCCGCGTCCAGCGCCGCCAGACACCGCTCCATTTCCGGTGAGAAATCGCCGTGGCCCGGCGTATCCAGAAGAAAATACCGGTTGTCCCCATGGGAGAAAACGGCCTGGGCCGAAAACACCGTGATGCCTCTGGCCCGCTCCACGGCGGTAAAGTCCATACAGGCTCCGCCGTCATCCACCCGGCCCACGGACCGCAGCGCCCCACCCCGGTACAACAGCTGTTCCGACAGAGTGGTTTTGCCGCCGTCCACCTGGGCCAGAATCCCCAGCGTCACATTCACAGCGCCACCTCCCAGCCGTCGGGCACACCGTCCAAACAGAGGGCGGACCAATCCATATCCGGTGCGGCCTTGGGAAACGCGCCGGGGTCACCGGGGGCACACAGCCGCTTTTCATACCAGTGGACGCCGTGCCACCGGCCCAGCTTGTAGCCGCAGTCCGGCAGCACCGCCGTCAGCCGGTAGCCCATGGCCTCATGGAACCGGCAGCTGGTCTGGTTTTCGCTGGTTACCAGGCCGTACAACACCTGATAGCCCTGCATGGCCCCCATACGCTCCAACAACATATAAAAGACACGGCCCAATCCCTTTCCGGCAGCCTCGGGCCGCAGATACACCGACAAATCGGCGGCCCAGCGGTAGGCCATCCGTTCAAAGGCCCGGTCCAGGTAGGCGTAGCCTAACAGGGTTCCGTCCTCCTCGGCCACCAGCCAGGGGCCGACGGCGGTAATGGTCCGGAACCGGTTGGTAAAGTCCTCTGTTGTGGGAACGGTGTATTCAAAGGTGATGGGCGTGTTCAAAATGTACGGCCCGTAGATGTCCAGAATGCCGGGAATGTCCGATTCCCGCGCCAGTCGAATGCGTACCATAAGTTCCTCCGTCATAAGAAAAAGAGCGCCGCCGCGGCAGCGCTCAGCAATGCAGGCCCGTCCCCGGCGGCGTGTTGCAGCGTATCAAACGCCGTCACTGTCCGTCGGGATTGCCGGAGCCGGGAAAATAGTCCGGAAACAGCCGTTCCGCCGCCTCATTGAGGGCGCGGCAATAGGCCCGGTAGCCTGCCAGCATGGCCCGGGCCTCGTCGGTCAATTCCGCGCCGCCGCCATGGCGGCCACCGGTGGACGACAGCAGCAGAGGGTACCCCAGCGATTCCTCGCAGCGGCGCACCACGGTCCACGCCTTGGAATAGGCCATGCCCATGGACTGGGCCGCCGCCCGCAGCGACTTCCGCTCCGCCACCAGCTCCAACAGCTGGGCGATGCCGGGCCCGAAACACTTGTCATCCGTATAAAGCTGTATCCGCACCACAGGGTGTAATTCCGTCTGTTTCATAGATGTAGTGTACCACGGCTTTTTCCCGCCGTCAACCGTTGACCTCCGGCCAGATCAGTGTTATTCTTACAAAAGAATCACGAAACGAAATGAGGATGTTTGTATGCTGGTATTGATTCGCGGCGCAGGCGATCTTGCCACCGGTACGGCTCTGCGGCTCCACCGGGCCGGGCTGTCGGTGGTCATGACCGATCTGCCCCATCCCACGGCCATCCGCCGCACCGTCTGTTTTTCCGAAGCCATCGTCCATGGCCGCTGCACGGTGGAGGATGTCACCGCCGTAGCCATCGAAACGCCCGACCAGGCCGCCGCCGTTCTGGCCGACGGCCACATTCCCATTCTGGCCGACCCGGAGGGCACGGTCCTTGCCGCCCTGCACCCCGACGCCGTGGCCGATGTCATTTTGGCCAAGCGGAATCTGGGCACGAAAATCACCGACGCTCCCATTGTGGTGGCGGCAGGCCCCGGCTTTACCGCCGGTGTGGACTGCCACGCCGTGGTGGAGACCATGCGGGGCCACTATCTGGGCCGGGTGATCTACGACGGCAGCGCCCAGCCCAACACCAGCGTCCCCGGTCTCATTGGCGGCTTTGCCGGAGAACGGGTTCTCCGGGCCCCGGCCGACGGCGTGTTCCGCTGCGTCCGGGCCATCGGTGACCAGGTGGAGGCCGGAGACGTGGCGGCCACCGTGGACGGCGTGCCCATGGTCTGCACCATCGGCGGCATCCTGCGGGGACTGCTGGCCGACGGCACCCCGGTCCACAAGGGCATGAAATCCGGCGATGTGGACCCCCGCTGTGCCCTGGACCACTGTTTCTGTGCCTCTGACAAGGCCCTGGCCGTAGGCGGCGGCGTTTTGGAAGCCATTCTCCATTTTGCGTCGAAGAAAGGCGGGATGTAAATGGAATCGGAAGTCAAACTGACCAAACTGGCCTCCTGTGCCGGATGCGGCGCGAAGGTGGGCGCGGGCGTGCTGGCCCAACTGCTGGAGGGATTGCCGGTCCATCGGGACGAAAATCTGCTGGTGGGCTTCGATAAATCCGACGACGCCTCGGTGTATCGGATTTCCGAGGAGCTGGCGTTGGTTCAGACCGTGGACTTTTTCCCGCCCATTGCCGATGACCCGTATCTGTTCGGCCAGATTGCCGCCACCAATGCCCTGTCCGATGTCTACGCCATGGGCGGCGAGCCGAAACTGGCGTTGAATCTCCTGTGCGTACCGGAAAAGATGCCCAAGGACGCCGTTCATCAACTGCTGCGGGGCGGGTATGAGAAGGTCTACGAGGCCGGAGCCATCATCACCGGCGGCCACAGCATTTTGGACCCGGAGCCCAAATACGGTCTGGCCGTCACAGGCTTTGTCCATCCGGACAAGATGCTCACCAACAGCGGTGCCAAACCCGGTGATGTGCTGCTTTTGACGAAGCCCCTGGGCATCGGCATTCTGACCACGGCGGCCAAGGCCGATCTGTGCCCCGCCGACGCCCTTTCCCTGGCCCATCGATTGATGACGACGCTGAACAAGAGCGCCCGGGACCAGATGGTACAATACAATGTCCACGCCTGCACCGATGTGACGGGCTTCGGCTTCCTGGGCCACCTGCTGGAGATGGCACAGGGCAGCGATGTCTCCGTCACCGTGGACACCGCCGCCCTGGATTTGATTCCCGCCGCTCTGGAGTTGGCGGAGATGGGCATTCTGCCAGAGGGCATGTACCGCAACCGGAAGTTTGCCGAGTGCGCCGTGGACGGCAGCAGCGTACCTCTGGCCGTCCAGGATATGCTCTATGACCCGCAGACGGCAGGCGGTCTTTTGATGGCCGTGGACCCGGCCGACGCCGACGCCCTGTTGGCAGCCCTCCAGCCGGTGGTCCCCAGTGCCCAGCGGGTGGGCGTCGTCTCAGCGTACCAGGACGGCCCCCGTATCAAACTGATCTGATGGCTTCCAAGGCCCGGTCGATGTCGCTTTCCGTGGAAAACCAGCCCCAGGAGAACCGGATGGTTCCTCTCGGGAATGTGCCCAAAGTCTTATGGGCCGACGGGGCACAGTGGAGGCCGCAGCGGGTGAGAATGCCGAACTCCCGCTCCAATGCTTCGGCCACCTCGGCATTGTCCCGGCCGGGGAAATCGAGGCTGACCACCCCCACCCGGCCCTCCAGCGTATCGGGACCGATGAGGGTCACGTTGGGAATGGAGCGGACGCCGTCCAGGAACCGGGCCGTCAGGACCCGGTCATGGGCGGCGATGGTTTCGACGCCTGTCCATTCCAGGTACATCAGCGCCGCTTCCAGGCCATAGATGCCCGGCACGTTGGGGGTCCCCGGCTCGAAGCGGTCCGGCATATAGGAGGGAATTTCCTCGGAATCGGACGCGCTGCCCGTACCGCCGGAGATGGTGGGCGTCAGCCGGGCCGCAAAAGACGGGTCCAGCAGCAGCGCTCCCATACCCGACGGCCCCAGCAAGCCCTTGTGGCCCGGCACCGACAGGGCCGACAGGCCCAGGGCGGAAAAATCCACCGGAATATGGCCCGCCGTCTGTGCCCCGTCGAGGCAGAACGGAATCCGGTGGCGATAGCAGATCTCCCCCACCGCCGCCGCGTCCTGGACCGTACCGGACACGTTGGAGCCGTGGGACAGGACCACCAATCGGGTGTCGGGCTGCAAGGCGTTCTCCACGTCCTTGGGCTCCAGCCGTCCCACGGCGTCGCATGGGACTCTGGTAAACGTCACGCCCTGCTTGGCCAATGCCTGCAGGGGACGCATGACGGCGTTGTGCTCCATAGAGGACACCACACAGTGGTCTCCTGGCCGCAGAAAGCCCGACAGGACCAGATTCAGGCCCCAGGTATTGCCCGGCGTCAGCACGGCGTGGGTCATGGGCGTAAAGTGAAACAGCTGGCACAGCCGTTGCCGCAGACGCAGCTCCACCATGCCCGCTGCTTGGGCAGGGCCGTAGACGGACCGGTTCACCGTGGCCCCCACCTCCTCCAGATACCGGGCCATCTGCCGGAGCACCTGGGGCGGCTTGGGAAAGGATGTGGCGGCGTTGTCCAGATAGACTGTCTCCATAGGGGTTCCTCCTCCTGTGATTTTCTCCAGTGTAACACACCGGATTGCAAAAGTAAAACTTGCTTTTTCCAATACCATGCGTTATTCTCTTAGCAGAATAACAAAGGCATGCCCCGCCAGGGTTCCGACGGGGCGTGTCCAGAGAAGAAAGAAGGATGACAATGACAAAGACAAAAAAAATACCGTGGCTCGTGATTCTCACGGGCGTCGTCACGGGCCTGGCGGCCCTGGTGCTGACCAAGGCCGGCAACCCCGGCAATATGGGCTTCTGTATCGCCTGTTTCCTCCGGGATATCTCCGGCGGCGTGGGTCTTCATACGGCGGCCAAGGTCCAGTACATCCGTCCGGAGATTATCGGTCTCGTCCTGGGCGCCTGCATTATGGCCCTGGTCCGGGGCGAATTTACGGGCCGCGCCGGTTCCACCCCCGCCCTGCGGTTCGTCATCGGCGCCTTTGTCATGGTGGGCGCGCTGGCCTTTCTGGGCTGCCCCCTGCGGATGGTCCTGCGGCTGGGCGGCGGCGACTTGACCGCCATTGCCGGTCTGCTGGGCTTTATCGTGGGCATTCTGGTGGGCGTCCTCTTCCTGAAAAAAGGATTCTCTTTAGGCCGCGCCTACAAGGTCAAAAAGTCCGAGGGCTTTGTCCTTCCGGCCATTATGATTTTCCTGCTGGTGCTGCTGCTCATCAAGCCCGCCTTCCTCTACTTCTCCGAAACCGGCCCCGGCTCCATGCACGCCGCGCTGCCCATTGCTCTTATCGCCGGTCTGGTGGTGGGCGCGTTGGCCCAGCGCAGCCGCCTTTGCATGGCCGGCGGCATCCGGGATACGGTGCTGTTTCAGGATTTCCACCTGCTGACGGGCTTCCTTGCCATCTTTGTAACGGTCTTAATCGGCAATCTGATTCTGGGCCAGTTCAACCCCGCCGCCGCCGTGCAGCCCGTGGCCCATCACGACTATGTGTGGAGTTTTCTTGGTATGGCCCTGGCGGGCTGGGGCTCCATTCTCCTGGGCGGCTGCCCCCTGCGGCAGCTGATTCTGGCCGGTGAGGGCAACGGCGACAGCGCCGTGACCATCCTGGGTATGATTGTGGGCGCGGCCTTTGCCCATAACTTCGGTCTGGCCGGCAACGCCGACGCCATGACCGACGGTGTCTTCACCGCCGGCGGCGTGGCCCCTGCCGGACGCATTGCCGTGGTCCTGGGCCTGGTGGTTCTGGCCGTCATCTCCATCGCCAATCTCTACAGAGGAGGAAAGCAGAAATGATTGATGCAAGAGGTCTCGCCTGTCCCATGCCCGTGGTTATGGTGCAGAAGGCCGTCAAGGACGGCGCACCGGCCACGGTGGAAGTGCTGGTGGATAACCAGTGCGCCGTGGAAAATATCACCCGTTACGCCTCCAACCAGGGCTACCGCGTCTCCGTGCAGGAGCAGGAGAACGAGGAGTTCGCCCTGACGCTGACCAAGTGATATGCAGTACGTCGCCACCTTCCACACCCATCTGAGCGCCATGCTCACCTGTCAGGCCCTCCAGGGCCGCAATGTGGCCGCCCGGATGACGCCGGTCCCCCGTGCCCTCAGCTCCTCCTGCGGCACCTGCGTCCGCTACGAGGCCGCCGATCCCTGCCGCGCCCTGCTGGACGCGGACCTGGAAGCGGTCTATGAAGAACAGGACGGCTCCTATGGACTTTTGTTCTCCAGCGACAGCCATTGACAGCATTTTCACCAAAGGCATCAAGTTAAACAATTTGATACCCGTTATTTTGTACAGAACAGAGATCCTGCTTGTCCCCCGTTGACAAGCAGGATTTTTCTGATATACTGAAGGCACAAACAACAAACAAGTACTTCAAACCAGGAAAGGAGGAGAGTCCAATGTACTAAACAGCCGCAGTCCAACCCCAATCCCTTTTGGTGGCATGCAGTTGGGAATAGCGCAGCCACAGCAGTCCTGATCTTGTAGGTCGCACCGTATGTTCCGCGTGTCGGATTACCGATGAAGAAGAATTGACCGGGCGTGATGGCCGTGTATCGGCAATGGGTTTGTGAACGATGGAACAATACCCCCCTATCAGACGTACCCGAGACAATTTGTTTCCCAGCGCGAAGAACTGCCGTCGTTGACCACCATGTGAAGTTGCTGGATTCCATTTGGGGCAGTTGGCCTGTCAGACTGTAATCTCAATCAAGTACGAATATCCACACATCGCTTTTGTACCTCGAGTGGATCACAGCCGATTCCATCTTTGTTGTTTGTTGGATATAGATGTTCGGTGTTTTCCCGCAATGGTCCTTACCGAATGGTATTGATTACGCGACTACGTTTCCATCAACAGACAGTAGAATTCGAACGTACACAAAGAGAATAGGAGTAACAATTTGAATATTGATGTTATTTAGCACCCGGCAACAGTCTTATGTTGTCGGGTGCATCTTTTATATAGTAGGCCGTCCCCCTGTTTTTTGCAGGACGTCACGGTTTTTCTTGCAAATGGCCGCGATTCCTGATATGATACACATATCATTCAATACAACAATGTAGTAAAGGAGCGCATTCCAATGATTACCGTCCACAACGGCGGCCATTTCTACCGCAATGGCCAATTCCTGACCGAAGAGGCCGGCATCGCCGCCGGTCTGCGTCCTGAGACCGGCAAAACCGGCACCATGGCCTATGGCGTTCTGTCCCAGCACAACACCTCCGGCTCCATGGACTTCCTCAAGATCAAATTCGACGCCATGGCTTCCCATGACATCACCTATGTGGGCATCATCCAGACGGCCCGGGCCTCGGGTCTCACCGAGTTTCCCCTGCCCTATGTGCTGACCAACTGCCATAACAGCCTTTGCGCCGTGGGCGGTACCATCAATGAAGATGACCATGTGTTTGGTCTCAGCGCCGCCAAAAAGTACGGCGGTGAGTTTGTACCGGCCCATCAGTCGGTCATTCACAGCTACATGCGGGAGATGTACGCCGGCGGCGGTAAAATGATCATCGGCTCCGACTCCCACACCCGGTACGGCGCTTACGGCACCATGGCCATCGGTGAGGGCGGTCCGGAGCTGGTCAAGCAGCTTTTAAACAAGACCTATGACATCGCCTATCCACGGGTCATTGCCATCTACCTCACCGGCGCGCCCCGGCCCGGCGTCGGTCCCCAGGACGTAGCCATTGCCCTGATTGGCGCGACGTTCTCCCAGGGCACCGTGAAAAACGGCGTCATGGAGTTCTTTGGCCCCGGTGTAGCCAATCTGGCTATGGACTACCGCAGCGGCATCGACGTTATGACCACGGAGACCAGCTGCCTCAGCTCCATCTGGTGCACCGACGAGACGGTGAAAAAATCTCTGGAAGCCCATGGCCGCGGCAGCGAATACAAGGCCCTGTCCCCTGCTGACGGCGCATACTATGACTGCGTCATCGAGGTGGATTTGAGCAAGGTGGAGCCTATGATTGCTCTGCCCTTCCACCCCTCCAACGCCTTTACCATCCGGGAGTTCAATGCCAATCTGGAGGACATTCTCCACAAGGTGGACGAGGACACCATGGTGAAGCTGGAGCTGAAAGCTAAGCCCGAAAGCCTGCTGCGGAAGATTCGCAACGGCAAATTCTACGCCGATCAGGGCGTCATCGCCGGCTGTTCCGGCGGCACCTACCAGAATTTGCGGAAAGCCGCCCAGATTCTCAATGGTACCCCCATCGGCTCCGACGCCTATTGGCTCAGCGCCTACCCGGCCAGCCAGCCCGTCATGATGGAGCTGGCCCGCACCGGCGCTCTGGCTAAGCTCATGGCCTCCGGCGTCTCCGTCCGCTCGGCCTTCTGCGGCCCCTGCTTCGGCGCCGGCGACGTGCCCGCCAACGGCGCGTTCTCCATCCGTCACTCCACCCGCAACTTCCCCAACCGGGAAGGCTCCAAGCCCGGCGACGGCCAGGTGTCCTATGTGGCACTGATGGACGCCCGCTCCATCGCCGCTTCCTCCCTCAACGGCAGCGCCATCACCTCCGCCATGGATTTAGGTCTGGAGCCGGATGAAGCCTTTGTGGAATACCACTTTGACGACTCCGCCTACCGCCGCGTTTACCACGGTGTGGGCCATCCCCAAAAGGACGCCGAACTGGTCTTCGGCCCCAACATTGCCGACTGGCCCAGCCAGATTCCCATGCCGGAGAATCTCTATCTCACCGTGGCCTCGGCCATCTATGACCCCGTCACCACCACCGACGAGCTGATTCCCTCCGGTGAGACCTCCTCCTACCGCTCCAACCCCTTGAAGCTGTCGGAGTTCGCCCTGAGCCGCAAGGACCCCCAGTATGTGGGCCGTGCCAAGGCCGTACTGGCCGTGGAGCAGCTGCGGCGGGAGAACCCCGACGCCCCCGAAGTCGTCGCCGCTCTCGACGGCCACGACGCCAAGACCACGGGTTTGGGCAGCGTGGTTATGTCCATCCGGCCCGGCGACGGTTCCGCCCGGGAGCAGGCAGCCTCCTGCCAGCGGGTTCTGGGCGGCTGCGCCAATCTGTGCGAGGACTTTGCCACCAAGCGCTATCGCTCCAATGTCATCAACTGGGGCATGGTGCCGTTTACCGTGACGGATATTGCCCAGTATAACATTCAGCCCGGCGACAAGCTGTACATCCCCGGCATCAAGGCCGCACTGGAATCCGGCGCGGAATCCATCGACGCCACCTTGACGCAGAACGGCGTCTCCAGCACCATTCCCCTCAAGCTGGAGCGTTTGACGGCGGAGGACCGGGAGATCATCCTCTCCGGCTGTCTCATCAATTATTACGCAAAATAAGCGCAAAAAAATCGTGGATGCCGCGGCATCCACGATTTTTCAATTGCATCCTTTAAAATAAATCATTGAGATTGCCAAAGGTATCCGTCCAGTTGTCCAGCCTGTCTTCCACCGACTGGCCTGCTACGTACATTCCCCCGGCCGCCTGTTCACACAATTTGCCGCCGGTCCAGACGGTCATGGAGATTACCGCCGCCAAAAGGACCGCCGTCATGGTCAGATGGGCGCCGGTCATGGGCACACCAAAGATTTTCACCAGCAGCAGCGTAATCAGACCGCACCAGAACACCGCGCTAAGAATCAGCGCCAGGGCCGCCCCCATCCCCCATCCAAAGAGGATGAACAGCAAGGCCAACAGCAGGGCGGCGCTGCTGAACACCGTATTCACGCCCACTGCCAACAGGACATAATAAAAACCGGCATTGACTCGGGTCAGCTTAATCTGCAAGAAGACCGCCAAAACGGACAGCGCCAGCGCAATGACGGCAATCCGCGCACCCATAAGCCAGGTGGTGAAAAACGGCACATAGATATCAGTCCGGCCGCCGGAAGCTCCGGCCGTCGATTCCACAATGGTATGGAGAATTTTGCTGCTGGCAACAAACAGTATAAACCCGGCCAAAATCACATGAAGTACCATCATGGTCACAGCCAGCGCCGAATCCCGGGCCTTGAGCACGCCGGTGGTCGTCTTGATGGGGTCACGCCAGTAATCCCGCAGAAAAAACGTCAACCGGCCCAACGGCTCTTTCAGTTTTTTCCAATATACATTTTCTCCGGCCGGAGCCGCATGAAACATGGGCAGGTCCTCCGCCATGTCCGTTTGGGTGCAGCACTCCTGGGGCGCAGTCTCTCCCGGAGCCTGCGGCTCTGCCACCTGCGCATTCTCCTTGGTCGTGTCCAGCGACGTGGTTTCTTCTTCCTCCGGCTGGCAGCCGCATACGCCATCCTCTGGCAGCAGTTTGCCGCAGTATGTACAAAATCGGTCCATGATTGCTCCTCCTTCTTGCTTGGAATATCGCGGTACCGTGCAGACGCGGTGAGCGCGTCTGTTTCTGTCTGTGTGCCGCGTATGGGTTTCCCATTCCGGCGGTTTTGCCGGTGTATTTGGTATATCATAATACCATGGCTTCGCCCTGTCAATCTTCGACTGGTTTCTCACAAAACGTCATGCGCTTTCCACGCACCGCGAAAACAGTCAAACATGGTACAGAATTCATTTTTTTGTATCGCAAAAATATGGCGGAAATTTCACCGTTTGTCCGATTTTTCTTGACAATTCAATATAGTAAATGGTATGATATCTTTACGCCGCTGTGGCGAAACTGGCAGACGCAAGGGACTTAAAATCCCTCGGTGGCAACACCGTACCGGTTCGATCCCGGTCAGCGGCACCACGCCGGAGCAAAGTCCACTTTGCTCCGGCGTTTTTCTGTCTTTATGGCAAAAACATTGCCATCTGCCATTCATGCCACAGTCCCATATCAGCAGAAACAGGAGGGATTCCATGCAAAAGGTCGTCTATATCAGCAACAGCCGCGATGTGACAGAGCAGACCGACGTCAACCGCAACCCATATCTGGTACACCTGAACAAGCTGCTGGAAGAGGGCTGGGTCGTCTCACAGATGAACACTCAGACAGTCGAGGTGGACCCCAAACTGGAACACTATCTCCACAAGGAAACGCTGGTATCCTTTGTGATTCTTGAAAAACCGGACTGAATCCGGCCCGTTGTCTGCGCTCCCGGACCCTGTTGGGTCCGGGAACTTATTTTTTTATGCGTCTCGCAAGAAAAATATAAGAAAATTTCCCCACTTTACCTACTTGACATCTCGGAATACTGGTATATAATATCAATAACAATACTTATTATTGCAAGGAGGCAATGACAATGAGCATTAAGGGAACACAGACCGAAAAAAATCTGCTGGCCGCCTTCCAGGGCGAGTCCATGGCCCGTAACAAGTACACCTTTTTTGCCCAGCGCGCCAAGCAGGAAAATCACCCGGAAATCGCTGCCCTTTTCGACAGCCTCTCCACCAACGAAGCCATGCACGGCAAGCTGCTCTATCAAAAGCTGATGGGCATCGGCAACACCACCGAGAACCTCCAGGCTGCTGCCAGCGGTGAATATGGCGAGTGGAGCAGCATGTATCCCGAATTTGCCGCCCAGGCCCGTCAGGAAGGGTTTGAGGACATTGCCGTTCTGTTTGAGAATATCGCCAAGATCGAACAGGATCACGAAATGCGTTTTATGCAGGCTTTGCTCCAGCTGCAAAGCGCCGGCGCTGCCGAGGAATCCCATGCCGCCGCTCCCAAGACCGTGACCGTTCAGGGCTACCGCTGTCAGTTCTGCGGTGCTACCTTCGAGCATCGCCCCGACGTGTGCGAGGTCTGCGGCGCCATCGGCTCCTTTGAGGAGACCTCCTTCAAGAAAACTGTGTAATCCCCCTTTTTGGCTTTCCATATATAGAAAAAAGCAGCATGGCCGACCATGCTGCTTTTTTCTATATATATTATGTTAGACTGCCGGGGCTTCCTCCGTTTCCTCCGGTTCCGGCTGGGGTCTGGGACCGCCGAAGACAAATTTGACGCTGCCTGTGGGACAAGCTTCCACGCACTTGCCGCAGGCCGTACACCGTACAGGATTCACACGGGCCAAGGCATTGTCCATCTTGATGGCGTTGTTGGGGCAGACCTTGGTACACTTGGTACAGCCCATGCAGCCGGCCTTGCAGACGTCCACCACAGCTTTGCCGCGCTCCAGGTTGGAGCAGACGTTGATCACCTGTTGTTTGGCCGAGAAAATACCGATAACCCGGTTGGGGCAGACGTTGGCACAGAGGCCGCAGCCGGTACACAGGTCCCGGTCCACCACGGCCACACCCTTTTCGATGCGGATGGCATTATTGGGACAAACGGCCATACAGTCACCGTTGCCGAGACAGCCGAACGCGCAGGCGTCCGGTCCGCCGAACAGCAGCCGTGCCGCAGCACAGCTCTTGACGCCCTGGTAGTTCATGCGGACATCGGTTTTGGTGCAGTCACCGGCGCAGCAGACAACAGCCACGCGCTTTTCCACCTCACCGGCTTCGATGCCCAGCACCGAGGCAATTTCCGCCGCACAGGACGCGCCGCCGGGGACGCAGATGTTGGGACGGGTCTCCTTGCCGGAGGCCAATGCCTGGGCATAGCCGTCACAGCCCGCATAGCCGCAGGCGCCGCAGTTGGCGCCGGGCAGGGCGGCACGAATGGCCGGAAACCGGGGGTCTTCCTCCACAGCCATAACCTTGGAGGCCACGGCCAGGATGACGCCGCAGACGAGACCGATGACGGCCACGGCAACGGCGGCAGTCAGAATGATATTCATCATAATCCGTTCCCCCTCCTTATCGGCCGAACAGGCTGTTGATAACGCCGCCGAAGCCCTGGAACGCCGCCGCCAGAATGGCAGCCGACACCAGTGTAATGGGCAGACCCTTGAAGGACTTGGGGGCGTCGCAGTGCTCGGTACGGATGCGGATGCCGGAGAACAGCACCATAGCCAGGAAGAAGCCCAGACCGGAGCCGAAGGAGTTGAACATAGCCTCAGCAAAGTTGTACTTTTCCTGAATGTTCAGCACCGTTACGCCCAGGATGGCGCAGTTGGTGGTGATCAGCGGCAGGTAGATGCCCAGGGAGCGGTGCAGGGCAGGAATGTAGCGCTTGAGGACGATTTCCACCAGCTGCACCAGGGCGGCGATGACCAGAATGAAGACAATAGTCTGGAGATAGCCCAGGTTGTTGGGGTCCAGCAGATATGTCTGGATGGGCCAGGTGACGGCGGTAGCCAGCAGCATCACGAAAATGACGGCGATGGACATACCGGCGGCCTGGTCCAGCTTCTTGGACACGCCCAGGAAGGGGCAGATACCCAGGAACCGCTGCAACACATAGTTGTTGACAAAAACGGCGCTGAGCATGATAAAGAGCAGATTCTTAAAGTCCATACATCATGCCTCCTTTCCCAGTTTGCCGCAGACTGTCCGGTGGGGGCAGGCGCCGCAGCCGGTGGCCTCGTGCTTGACGCGGCCATGGGTCAACTTGGCCACCAGAGCAATCAGGCAGCCGAAGACGAAGAAGCCGCCGGGGCTTTGGCTAAGGATGGGAATATTGTACTCGGAGAAGAAGGGCAGCTCGTGGCCCGCGAAGGAGCCGGAGCCCAGAACCTCACGGATGGTGCCCATGACCGTCAGGGTCAGGGTGAAGCCCAGGCCCATGCCCAGGCCGTCCAGGGCCGAGTGGAAGACGCCGTTTTTGCTGGCGAACATTTCGGCCCGGCCCAGGATGATGCAGTTGACGACGATCAGCGGCAGGAACACGCCCAGCGAGTCGTACAGATCTTTAAAGTACGCCTGGACCAACATCTGCACCACGGTGACAAAACCGGCGATAACGACAATGTAACAGGGAATGCGCACCGTGTCGGGAATCACCTTCCGCAGCAGGGAGATGAGCATATTGGAGCACAGCAGCACCATGGTGGCCGCCAGGCCCATGCCCACGGCGGTACTGACGGATGTAGAGGTAGCCATGGACGGGCAGGTGCCCAGAACCAGGACCAACACGGGATTCTCCTTGATAATGCCCCGAAGCAAAATATCGAGGCCGGACTGTTTTTGACATTCTTTCTTCATTTCTCCGCCTCCTTATTCTGCGTTCACCAGAGCCAGGGCGTCAAAGGCCGCTTCGATGGCGGCGATCATGCCGTTGGAGGACTTGGTGGCGCCGCTGACGGCTTCAATCTGTCCCGGATCGGTGACGCCGGGCAACTGCTGCTGGAATTCGGAGCCGTCGCCCACCACCGGGTCACTGATACCGGCGCTCTCGCCATGGGTCAGGACCTTGGTGCCGGTGATGGCGCCCTCCGGATCAATGCCCACCATAACCTGGATGTTGCCGCCGAAGCCCTTGCCGTAGGTGGTGAAGACGTAACCGGCGCCGTTGCCGGCCTTTTGAATCTTGACCACGTTTTCCGGCAGCTCCAGACCGGTGACATCGGTGAAGTCGGTGCCGTCGGGCATGACCTCCAGCAAGGCCGCCTGTGCCGCGGCCTCCTCCTGGGCCTTAATGACGGGGGCCGTCAAATCGTTGACAAAGGCCAGAATGGCGGCGATAGCAAAGGCGATGATGGTCAGCACCACCACCGGCGCCACCAGGGAACTCTTTTTTGTTGCCGTCATATCACGCACCTCCCAGGGGCTTCATGCGCACCACACGGTCGATGTGGGGCGTGAGAATGTTCATCAGCAGAATGGCGTAGCTGACGCCCTCGGGGACGGAGCCCCACAGGCGGATCATCATGGTCAGCAGGCCGCAGCCCACGCCATAGATCAGCTTGCCCTTGTCGGTCATGGGAGACGTGGTGTAATCGGTGGCCATAAAGAACGCGCCCAGCATCAGGCCGCCGCCGAACATCTGCAAACCCAGGTTTTGACCGGCCAGCAGGGACACCACAAAGACCGTGCCCAGATAGGTCACAGGAATGTGCCAGGTGATGACCCGGCGGTACAGCAGGTACGCGCCGCCAAGGAGCAGCGCAATGGTGCAGGTCTCGCCCAGGCTGCCGCCGCGGGTGCCCAGGAGCATAGCCCCGAGGCCCGGATACACGCCGCCGTCGGCCAGGGGGGTGGCCGCCGTAACGCCGTCCACCGCAAAGGTGGTCATGGCGCCGCCGAAGCCGCAGAGCAGCAGGATGACGCGGGCGGTGATGGCGGGATTGGCGAAGTTCTGACCGATGCCGCCGAAGAGCTGCTTTACCACCACAATGGCGATGACGCTGCCCAGTCCAGCCACCCAGTACGGGATATCCGCAGGCAGACAGAAGGCCAGCAACGTGCCGGTGACGGCGGCGGACAGATCGTTGACCGTATTGGGACGGCCCGTGGCCCGTTCAAACAGGTCCTCGGCCAGCATGGCTACGCCGACGCAGACGATGGTGACGGCCAGGGTCCGGATGCCGAAAATCCAGATGGAAGCCAGCAGGGCGGGCACCAGGGCAATGAGCACATCGCGCATGATGGTATGGGTGCTGTCCTTGCCCCAGATATGGGGGGCGGACGATACGACCATGAGTTTCAGCATGATTTCGCCTCCTCCTTCTTGGGCTGTGTAGCCAGGAACCGTTTCATGAGCTTATGGCTGGTGACCAAATCCCGGTGAGCGGGACAGACGTAGGCGCAGCAGCCGCATTCCATGCACAGGTTGGCGCCAATCTGGCGCAGCCGGTCCACGTCCTTGCGGGCGAAGGCCTCGGTCATCTCAAAGGCCATAAGGTTCATGGGACAGTGCTGGGCACAGCGGCCGCAGCGGATGCAGGCGGTGGAATCGGGCTTGACAGCCTCTTTGGCGCCCAGGGCCAACAGGCTGCCGCAGTTCCACAGCAGGGGGAACTCCAGGTCCGGCAGGGCCGTACCCATCATGGGGCCGCCGGAGATGATTTTGGCCGGTTCCTGAACGAAGCCGCCCACGGCCCGGAACAGGGCCTCCACCGGCGTGCCGATGGGAGCAATGACCAGTCCCGGCGTCCGGACGGCGGAGCCGTCCACGGTGACCAGCTTCTGCACCAGGGGCATGCCGGTCCGTAAGTACCGGGCGATAAACACGGCGGTGTTGACATTGAGGACCATACAGCCCACGTCCTTGGGCAGCTTGCCGCCGGGGACAACACGGCCCGTGGTCTCCAGAATCAGCATTTTCTCCGCGCCCACAGGGTAGAACTCCCGCAGCTGTTGAATCTCCACATTGGGAATCTGGGAGAAGGCGTCCAGCAATGCCTGGGGCGGATGCTTGACGCCGATGATGGTTTTTTCAATGGCCAGCCGGGACTGGACAATGGCGATGCCCTCGGCCAGATCGGCGGCGTAATCCCGCATGGTCACATGGTCGGCGGTGCAGTAGGGCTCGCACTCGGAGCCGTTGATGATCAGCCGGTCCACCGACGCGTTGAGCTTAACCCAGGTGGGGAAGCCCGCGCCGCCCAGACCCACCAGGCCGCTGTTGCGGATGGCTTCCAGGAACGACGGTGCATCGGGAACCTCCGGCGGTTTGACGCCTTCCCAGACGGTCTGTTTGCCGTCGGAGGCAATCACCAGGGAGTCCACCACATAACCCGCAGCCAGACGCAGCTTTTCGATGCCCTCCACGGTGCCGGACACCGTGGCATGGAGCGGCACACCGATGCCGCTGCCATAGGTGGAAATGGGCTGGCCCACGGCCACCGTGTCGCCCTTTTTCACCGTGAACGAGCTGGAATTGGTACCCAGCAGCGCCAGCGGCAGCCGGACCCGCGGCGGGACCTTCAGTTCCACGGGCGTACAGTTGGCCGTGTTCTTATTGGCGGCAACAAAGATACCCTTCGCCCTTCTCTTCAAAATCACTCACTCCTCTTTTTTGATGTGGCGTCCGTTCGCCCCAATACCACCCTGAAAGGCGGCGCAAATCCTCATACAATTTGTCTTGCAGGAATTTTCAACTTTTTACTGGTTTTTGTCCCGTTCCGCCGGGTAGAACGGCGATTTCCCCCTCCGGCGGGACCCTTGGGACCGGCAGCATCTCCGGGGCTGCCACCCCTGCCCCCTCCCTGTTTCCAACGTGTGACAAAGAACTCGCTACAAATGTTTCGATAACTTTTTACGGATTAAAAGTTGAGTTTTTCTGTCCGAATTGATAATACACAATTCTTTTTCCACTTGCAAGATGTTTTTTACCATTGACAAGCAGAAAATAGAAATTGATTCATATTGCCGGAAATTCCCTCCTGCTCCCCGGTCCGCCGTCCGTTGTCCGGCCCTTGCCGCCAAGGTCAAGCCATCGCCGGCGGTCTCTTATTTTTTTACAATTCCACTTGCAGATTTTCCCATGCAGCCGCCGCGCCGCCCTTGGGAATCCCCTGTGGGATTCCCCGTTGTTCCGTCCGGTTTCCCCCGGTTTTTCTCCGGAAAACCACACCGTTTTCCGGCCATCTTCCCAGCGGACACCCCAAAACGGCAGGAAAAATTTCCCCAGGGGTCCCATCCGTCCATCTGTCGTTTTCATCCCATGGACGACTCCGCCGCCGGGTGCAACCATATGGTTTTACCCGTTTTGCTTTTCATCACTTTCAACAAAACCGCCCCCGTTTCTTTTTAGAACTTCGTGGGGTTTTCCAGGATTTCCACGGTACTGCACGGAATCCCTCTCCAGCCCCCCCTCCTACACATTGTATGATTTGCTGGATTTTCACCTTCGGTGCCATGCTTTTTGCCAGTTTGCAGCGGTCGCCGTTTTCATTGCCGGGACTGTCCACCACGGTTTCTTGGATTTTTGTTGGATTTTTTTCAGATCCAACGGCGCTGTCCAGCGTT
>DVJJ01000040.1 GCA_018716875.1 Candidatus Avoscillospira avistercoris | reverse complement strand
GACGGAGCTGCCGGATGGAAGCATTGGCCTTCTCTATGAGAAGTATGATTCCTGGTCGCGGGATGAACTGCATCTGAAAAACATCATGCGGTATGACATCTTTACGCTGGACGAATTAATGCAGAAGTAGTTGGGATCTGACAACAGTCGGTCTTACTACCCATATCAAATTTAAAAGAAGGGGAGACATGAAATGAAGAAAATGAAGAGAATCGTTTCGGCAGTCCTCGCGTGTGCCTGTGCGTTCAGCCTGTTTACAGGCTGCGGCGGCAAAGAGACCACCGCTGATCAGGGGAATCAGGGAAGCCAGACGGATCAGACGGGTCAGACGGGCGGCAGCACAGAGACGACCGACGAGCTGAAAGGAGATATCGTCTTCTGGCACTCGTTTACCCAGGGTCCTCGTATGGAAAAGATCCAGGCGGCGGCCGATGAGTTTATGGAACTCCATCCCGGTGTGAATATCACCATTGAGACCTTCTCCTGGGCCGACTTCTATACCAAGTGGACCACGGGTCTGGCCTCCGGCAATGTACCGGACATCAGCAGTACGGTTGCGACACAGCTGGTGGAAATGATTGATGCCGATGCTGTGATTCCCGTGGACGATCTGATTGATGAGGTGGGCCGCGACAAGTTCTATGAGAACGCGCTGCGGGAAATGACCGCCGAAGACGGCAACTGCTACGGCGTCCCCCTGTATCTGAACACCGAGGCCATGTGGTATCGGAAGGACCTGCTGGAGAAGTACAATCTGGAAGTTCCCCAGACCTGGGAGCAGATGTATGAGGCTGCAAAGATCATCACCGAGGGCGAAAACGGCGCCGTTTACGGAGCTGCTATGCCCATGGGCACCAATGACATGCTGGCTACCCGCTGGCTGCACCTCTATGTCCGCAGCGCCGGCGAGACGCTGATCACCGAGGACGGCAAGGCCAATCTGACTAGCCCCACGGCCATCGACGGCATCAACTATTGGGTCAAGATCTTCAAGGAGTGCTCTCCGGCCGATGCCATCAACTACAATACGCTGGATGAAGCAACCCTGTACTATCAGGGCAAGCTGGCCTTTGACTTCAACACCGGCTTCCATATCAGCGGTGTGGAAACCAACCGCCCCGACCTGATGGAGTACATCGACTGCGCTCCCATTCCTCGTGTGAATGAAGACGATCCCGTTGTCGGCGTGGAAACCAACACCACCCCGCTGGTCATCTGGAAGAACTCCGAACACCCCGAAATCTGCAAAGAGTTCATCAAGTTTATGTATGAAGAGGACCGTTATGTGGACTTCCTTCTGTCAGTTCCTGTGGGCATGATGTCCGGTATCAAGGGCGTCACAGAAAGTGAGATCTATCAGTCCAACGAGACGGTCCAGAACTTCCAGCATGCTGACGAAGTCCTGAACCAGATGTTGGAGGGCAGCACCTCCATCGGCATGGAGTACGGCCCCCGTGCAGAGGCCGGTCTGTTGACTTCTCAGAGAGTCATTGAGGAGATGTTCCAGGATATCGTTATGAATGATACGCCTGTGGAAGAGGCTGCCAAGGCGGCAGAGGACAAACTGAACGATCTGTTCAGCACCTTGGGCTAATATTTCGGCATTTGTAAGTACGGCGGAACGGTTGTTCCGCCGTACTTCAAGAAAGGAGGCGCAGCGGATGAAGAGTAGACATATCAAGGCGCAAATTACAAGCTTTTGCTTTATTTTGCCTGCGTTGACTGTGCTGGCGCTACTTCTGCTTTACCCGGTTGTAACCAGTGTTTTTTACAGCTTTACCTCGAAGCATTTGATCAAAGCAGACTATGAGTTTGTATTCTTTAAAAACTATATCGCAGTTCTGACAGACCCGGATTTCTGGACTTCCTTCCTGACCAACATCAAATGGACCGTCACGTCTCTGTTTTTCCAAATCGTGGTGGGATTTCTGGCGGCCCTGGCTGTGGATCGTATCCGGAAAGGCAAGTCCTTCTTCCGAACCATTTTGATTATTCCCTGGGCATTTCCCTCCATTGTCATCGCATTGTCCTGGAAATGGATTTTAAACGGAGTGTCCGGTTTTCTTCCCAATATCCTGGTGAAAATGGGAATTGTAGATACGGTTCCGCAGTTTTTGAGCAGTGCCAACCTGGCGTTTCCCGTCCTGGTGATGATCAATGTCTGGTTTGGCGCCCCGCTGATTATGGTCAACGTGCTCTCTGCTCTGCAAACCGTACCAAGAGACCAATACGAAGCGGCACAGGTGGACGGCGCTTCGCCGCTCCAATCCTTCATCCATATCACGCTGCCCCATATCCGAATCGTCATGGGACTGCTGATTGTTCTGCGTACCATCTGGATTTTCAACAGCTTTGACATGATCTATCTGATCACCGGCGGCGGTCCGGCCGGACTGACTCAGACGGTTCCAATCTACGCTTACAATGTCGGCTGGGGCCTGAAGATGCTGGGAAGATCTTCGGCGGTTACAGTGCTGCTGCTGATATTCCTGCTGATGGTCTGCATGTTGTATTTCCGCATTCTCAATAAGTGGGAAAAGGAGGCGTAAGAATGGGCAAAAAGAAGTTTTTGCGAAGAGGCTGGTTTGGGACAACCATCAGTTATATCTATCTTACGCTGTTGGCCATTATTGCGGCGTTCCCACTGGTGTGGATTCTCCTGTCATCCGTCAAGAGCAAGGCGGAGCTGGCAGGCGACCCGACGGTGTTTTTCCCCAAACACATCACCTTTGAGAATTTCAGAATTGTCTTTGAACAGCTGAACTTCGGCAGAAATGTGGGCAACAGCGTGTTGGTGGCGCTCAGCACCACACTGGTGGCCATTGCCATTTCGGCACTGGGCGCTTACGGCATCGTGAGATTCTTCCCCAAATTCGGACGGAAGCTGACACGGGTGCTGATTACGACCTATATGTTCCCGCCGATTCTGCTGGCGGTGCCCTATTCCATCATCATGGGTAAATTCGGCTTGATGAATAACCGCGTTGGATTGGTGATCGTCTATATGTCCTTCTCCGTACCCTATGCCATCTGGCTGCTGGTGGGATTTTTCCAGACAGTACCCATCGGCATCGAAGAGGCGGCAAGAATTGACGGCGCCAACAAGCTCCAGGTGTTTTATCAGGTGGTATTGCCGATTGTGGCGCCTGGTATCGTGGCGGTAGCCATTTACACCTTCATCAATGCGTGGAATGAATTCCTCTATTCTCTGATTTTGATCAACAGCAGCGAAAAAGCCACCGTGGCGGTGGCCTTGAAATCCCTGGAAGGCCAGGAGGTTTTGGACTGGGGCGTCATGATGGCGGCTTCGGCGGTGGTTGTGATTCCCTCCGTGATCTTTTTCATGCTGATTCAGAAGAAAATTGCCGGTGGATTGGCAGCCGGTGCGGTAAAATGAGTGAAAAAAGGAGATACGATCATGAAAACCATAGGATATGCAATCGTTGGTACAGGATATTTTGGTGCGGAACTGGGACGCATTATTCAGAAGATGGACGGTGCAAAACTGATTGCCATACTGGACCCGGAAAATGCCCAGACGGTTGCCCAGGAGCTGGGATGTGATGTGGAGACCGATCTGGATACACTCTGCGGCCGGGAGGACGTGGATGTGGTGGTTGTGGCGACGCCCAACTATCTCCACAAGGAGCCGGTGATTTGTGCGGCCAAGCATCATAAAAATGTGTTCTGTGAAAAACCCATCGCCCTTTCCTACCACGATTGCGACGAGATGGTCAAGGCCACGGTGGAAAACGGCGTGACCTTTATGGCCGGCCATGTGATGAACTTCTTTAACGGTGTTCGTCTGGCCAAGCAGCTGATCAATGAGGGCCGAATCGGTAAGGTGCTGTATTGCCATTCTGCCCGTAACGGCTGGGAACAGCAGCAGGAATCCGTCAGCTGGAAGAAAATCCGCGCCAAATCCGGCGGCCACCTGTACCACCATATTCATGAGCTGGATTGCATCCAGTTTATCATGGGACCGGCCACAGAGGCCACCATGGTGGGCGGCAATGTGGCCCATAAGGGTGAACACTTTGGCGACGAGGATGACATGCTGTTCATTACGCTGGAGTTTGGGAACGGTACTTACGCTGTGCTGGAGTATGGTTCGGCCTTCCGGTGGAGTGAGCACTATCTGCTGATTCAGGGCACCAAGGGCGCCATCCGGCTGGATATGAAGGACACCGGCGTCACTCTGCGGACGGAAGAAGGGGAGGAACACTTCCTGCTCCACCGGACCAAGGAAGAGGACGACGACCGCACACTGACCTATAATACCAAAATGGAAATGGATGGCGCGGTACTGTATGGCAAGCCCGGCAAAAAACCGCCCCTGTGGCTCCACGGCATTATGGAAATGGAAATGGCGTATCTCAACAGCATCATGCATGGTGCTGAGGTGACAGAGGAATTCAAGCCGCTGCTGAATGGCAGCGCGGCCAGAGCCTCCATTGCGACGGCTGACGCCTGTACGCTGTCGCTCAAGGAGAACCGCAAAGTGGCTGTGTCGGAGATCACCAAATAATCAGCAGCCAAGTGGGACTGGCCCGGTGCAGGATTTAAAAGAGAAAATGAGAGAACAAGAGGAACAACCGCGCACGGATGCTGTTGCATAAACTAGATACTCTAAACCAGCAAGACCCTTTGACAACCGGCAAGTCCTTTGGCACCATATGAGTGCTCCGTATTGGAGCCATATGGCTTGAGCCCCGCTCGACAATCACTGTCAGGCGGGGCTCAAATTGTATACGGAGTTTTCACCCTGAAGAGGGGAGGTGTGCCCCAACGCCAGAAGTGGTACGCAAAAAGGCCGCCATTCGCTCCCGCTTTGGGGAAGGAACGACGGCCTTACCATGTTGCTGCAAAGTTTGTGTCATCTATAGATGGCCCTGAGAACAAAGGGAGCGGGAATCTCATGCCGTGCAGAGAGTTGACCGGGACACTGTCGCAGGACCCACTGGGCGCAGCCTGCCGTCCATTGACTTAGATCAAGCAGAAGGTGAAAAGGGCACAGAAAGCACCGCAGACACATGGTAGATGACGCACTTTATGGAAAAACCCAGCAAGCCTTTATTGTTTGCGGCTTTCAGTACAGC
>DVJJ01000039.1 GCA_018716875.1 Candidatus Avoscillospira avistercoris | reverse complement strand
ACAAATCCTCGCGGGAGGACAGCTTGATAAATTCAATGATGTACGGTTCGAGGAACCGCACGGAAGCCAGCATAATCAAGTGTTCTTTATTTTCAAAGTGCTTATAGAGCACAGCGCTGGTGCATCCGGCCCGTTCGGCAACTTTGCGGATGGTGACGCTTTCAATGCCCTCTTGTTGTAGAATCTCACTGGTGATCTCGATATAACGGATCTTACGAAGTGGCTTCAAGGGGGTCACCACCTTTTGTAATCTTGATTACCCTCAATATATACGGTATTATTGCAAATGTCAAGTAAAAACTATCAGACGATTTTTATGCACCTTATACAGAAAGTGAACAAACAGCCGTTGTAGGCTGTTTTTTTCCAGAATAGGGATTGACAAAGAGAGCAATCTGTAGTATCTTGTAATCAGTGATTAGAACAATTCTAATTACTAAAATAAAGAAAGAAATTCAGCCGGTACCTGCCGCAGTATGGGCCATACCGGTTATAAAACAATCAAAACAGGAGGAAATTACCATGAGAAGTATCACCACATTGGATCTGCAGTATGCCCACAGATTTTACGGCTTCAAGGGTGAAGCCCAGTACCTGCACGGCCACACCGGCGTGCTGACCATCGAAGTAGAGGACACCGTGGAGCCCGGCGTCAATATGGTGTTCCCATGTAATGAGATTCAGAAAACGGCCTGGTCGGTGCTGAAGAATTTTGACCACGCGCTGATTCTCCGAGAGGATGACCCGCTGCTGCCCGCCATTCTGGATGTCTATGAGAAGCAGGGCATCCGCAACGGTGCGCCCCAGAACCAGATGAAGGGTCCTGCCTTTGAGACGGAGCTGGCCAAGGCGTATCCCGAATGTCGTCTGGTGGTCACCAAGGAGACCATGACCGTGGAGGGCATGATCAAGATTGTTTACGACCTGCTGAAAGACAAGCTGAACATTGCCAAGATTACCTTCACCAGCGGCGTCAATGCGGCTTCCGCCGAGTTTGATACCCACAATCAGATTGACCGCTGCCCCCTGTGCGGCATTGCACTGAATGAAAAGGGCGTTTGCCCCAAGTGCGGCTACAAGAAGGGCTGAGTTCCAAAAATAATAACCGGGCGTACCGCTGGCGGTACGCCCGGTTTACATTATGTAATATTAGATGTGGGTTACCCGTTTTCGCAGGACGGGACGTTCGATTAATTTGTTCATGGAACCGTAAATACCATCCTTGTAAACGATTGGAAACAGTGCTATACTGACAACAGGCACCAAGAAAACAGATTTATAAAATGGTACGCAAGTCCTGTGCGGCGATGCCGAGTTAGACCCTTGATGGAAAAGGGCGAGACAAAAGAGCAGATAACCCAGTAACCTGCGATGGAAAATACTGCCAAAAATGAAATGAGGGGATGTTTGTATGGAGGTAAGTTTTGTTTCTACAGGTACTTTGTGCTGCGATATCGCAACAAGAGGCGTACCGAGACAGTCAGGGGCTAAAAGTTTTATGCAGACAGCCTTGGACTGCGACAGCTTCCGGGTTGCGTCCCCGGAGGAAGCTAAGGACATTTGGAACAAGATATTGCAACAGAGCCATGATGCGCCGGAGGCGGTCAGAGGGAGCGGGACGCTGTCTAAGGAGGATATCAAAGCCCTGGCGGAAAAGTACAATGTCTCCGACATGACACAGGAGGAGTACGACGCCTTTCTGGATGACCTGTATGAGCGGGGACTCCTAACGGAAGAGGACCTGACGGCTTTGGGACATTCCGAGTATAAGGGGATGTTCCGTCGGCTGAAGCCAGAGGAAATGTGCGGCGCATACCTTGCAAATTGCGCCGATTTTCCGGCCATCGGCTGGCAGCCCGGATTTGCCCTTGGACAAAAACATGTAGATATGCTGTCCATGGCGCAGTACGAGAAGAGCTTCCAGTATTTTGATGAGGAGAAGAGTGAGTGGCTGCAATCTCCGAAAGCGGTACTGTATCAAAAGCTCTATGATGTTTTGTACGCTATGAGTATGTATCAATAAAAGCATTGGAGCGGCCTGGCTCCGCCAAGACCCTCTAAAAATAACAAAAAGCACTTTTACACCGCTGATCTACAATGACGGTGTGAAAGTGCTTTTTCTTGTGCACTCATGGCAAATAACCAGAAGTGGAGCTGGCCCTCTAACGGATGCTGGTCGAACGTCTTGTGGTGGAAAGGATAAAAAACAAAGAGTCAGCGGACGGAGCCTATACAAAAAAGAAAAGAGGCAGGAAGTAATCTGCCTCTTGGCAGACAATAACGGACTCGAACCGCTGACCGGTCTGGGGCCTTTGGCCCAGACCCCGCCTGCGGCGGGAGAGATTGAAAAGGCGAAGGGTCAGCGGACGGACCCTTACATAAAAAGAAAAGAGGCAGGTATTTACCTGCCTCTTGGTGGACGATAACGGACTCGAACCGCTGACCCTTCGCACGTCAAGCGAATGCTCTACCAGCTGAGCTAATCGTCCAGCGCCCCATTATTATATCTTGGGGCTATTAAAAAGTCAATAGGTTTTTTAAAAAATTTTTACGCGGTTTTTTGCGCCAAATACAGGGCAATGAGATAGTCGGCCACAGCCCCATAGGACTGGACGCCGTCCTCCTGGTCGAAGGCTTTTAAATAGGCGTCGTTGGCCTCCTGGGCCACCTCCTGAACCTTGCCCTCATATTTGGCATAATGGGTGTTGGCGGCGGCACAGTCGGCCCGGACCTGCTCCGAGGCCGTTTCCCACACCTGGGCAGCCAACTCCCGGTCGGCACTGTGGAGGGCGTTATAGCAATAGACAAAAGCCGAGTAGGCGCCGGAATACCGGAATTCCACATTGTCCGACGCCATACAGGCAAGATACGCGCAGAAATTGGCGTCGTCCTCAGCGGCGTATCCCTGCCGGTGGGCCAGCTCATGGCACATGGTAAAGGGCAGGGAAGCGGCGTAGGTGTCAGGATTCACATTGCTTTCGCCGGTGAACGGAATAAAGATGCCGGTGATACCGGAATAGGAATACAGAGGCCAGGCGGTCAGCTTCTTAACTGTGGCTCCGGCTTCGGTAAAGCAGTCGTACTGCCGGGACAAGACGGTGTAGCCTTTGCCGGCCGATTTTGCCAGGGTGGAGAAGTCGGAAAACTGGGTGACGTTCTGACTGTCGGTTGGCATCTGGGTAGCCAGGGTGTTGGCCTGCTCCGCATACCAGAGAGCGGCCTCGTAAACCTCGTCCACCGAGTAGGGACGGGTTTCCAGTCCCATTCGCTCTCCCACCGTGGGACCGAAATGGTTCAGGCCCCACAAGGCCACAAACAGCAGCACCAGGGTGCAGACGGTCACCAAAACGCCCGACAGCCACCGGAGGACCCGCCCCCGGCGCAAGCACTCAATCAACGTATAGATGGCCCAAAGAATCAGCAACAGCGCCAGCACTTCCCACACGGCAAAGGGGACCACGCCGGTAAGCCCCGACAGAACCGACAGGGCTTTTTGGGAAAATTCCTGGTAGTAGTCAAACATGGGGGCGGGAGCCGCGGCACCGATGGCCAGCAGCAGTCCCGTCAGTACTAAAAGAATGGCGGAAAAGATAACACGGGAAATGGTTTTCATACAATACGCTCCAAAACACGAGATGGAATGTGCAGGGCGGGGGCAAGCCTCCGCCGTGTTCGGTACGGTACTGGAATGGCCGGGACAAGCCCATGTCCGACACAGTGCAACTTGCCATATGCGTACCGAAGCGGATACTTTATTCTACGGCAAAGCTATGAACAAATATACCATAAACTTCCGAAAATTAAAAGAGAAACCACCGCTTTTGGTTGACAATCCGGGGTAAGGGGATATAATGGTACTGTTATATCACCGGCGGGGCGCGTCATTGTTGCCAAGTGTCGTTCCTCAGCCGTATTACGGAGGCTTTGAAAATGCTGAAAAACACCGAAAAGACCATGGAGAAGATCGTTGCCCTGTGCAAGGGCCGCGGCTTTGTGTTCTCTGGTTCCGAGATCTACGGCGGCCTGGCCAACACCTGGGATTACGGCCCCTTGGGTGTGGAGCTGAAAAACAACGTCAAGAAGGCATGGTGGAAGAAGTTCGTTCAGGAGAACCCCTATAATGTGGGCTTGGATTCCGCCATTTTGATGAACCCCCAGACGTGGGTGGCCTCCGGCCATCTGGGCGGCTTTGCCGATCCTCTCATGGACTGCAAGGAGTGCAAGGAGCGCTTCCGCGCCGACAAGCTCATTGAGGACTGGGCGGCGGAAAACAATGTGACGTTGGAAAAGCCCATCGACGCCTTCTCCCAGGCAGAGATGAAAGACTTCATCGAATCCAACAATATTCCCTGCCCCACCTGCGGCAAGCATAATTTCACCGATATCCGTCAGTTTAATCTGATGTTCAAGACCTTCCAGGGTGTCACCGAGGACGCTAAGAACACCGTGTATCTGCGTCCTGAGACAGCCCAGGGCATTTTTGTTAATTTCCAGAACATTGTCCGTACCACCCGCCGCAAGCTGCCCTTCGGCGTGTGCCAGGTGGGCAAATCCTTCCGCAATGAGATCACCCCCGGCAACTTCACTTTCCGGACCCGAGAGTTTGAGCAGATGGAGCTGGAGTTCTTCTGCGAGCCCGGCACCGATCTGGAGTGGTTCCAGTATTGGAGAGGCTTCTGCCGCGACTGGCTGTTGAGCCTCAATATAAAAGAGGAGAATCTGCGTCTCCGCGACCACGACCCCGAGGAGTTGTGCTTCTACTCCAAGGCCACCACGGACTTTGAGTTCCTGTTCCCCTTCGGTTGGGGCGAGCTGTGGGGCGTGGCCGACCGTACCGACTACGACTTGACCCAGCACCAGACCACCTCCGGCAAAGACATGACCTATTTCAACCAGGAGAAGGGCGGGCGTTTCATCCCCTACGTGGTGGAGCCTTCCCTGGGCGCCGACCGTGTGACCTTGGCCTTCCTGGTCGAAGCCTACGACGAGGAGGTTGTGGGTCAGGACAAGAACGGCAACGACGATGTCCGTGTGGTCATGCACTTCCATCCGGCGCTGGCACCCTTCAAGGCTGCCGTCCTGCCCCTGTCCAAGAAGCTGACCCCCGCCGCCGAGGAGCTGTACCACGAGTTGCAAAAGGACTTCATGGTGGACTTCGACGACGCTGGTTCCATCGGCAAACGTTATCGCCGTGAGGACGAAATCGGCACCCCCTACTGCATCACCGTGGATTTCCAGACCGTGGGCGACGACAAGACCCCGGCGGACCACTGTGTCACCATCCGTGACCGCGACACCATGGACCAGGTGCGCGTGCCCATTGACCAGGTCAAAAACTGGCTGGCTGAGCGGGTAAAGTTCTGATTACCAGCACCCAGACCGTGTATTGATGTATCAATTAAACTCCGGGGGTATTCCGGAAGGTGATTCTGATCAGTATTGTGGGCACAGTGCTTCTGTGGCTCCTGTGCCGCTGGCGGCTGCGGCGGCGCTGGACGGTGCTGGGATTGGTGCTGACGGTGGCTGTCAGTGTGGGTGCCTTTCAGCTGTGGTACCGGGATGATGAATTGTACAATCGTTTTGAAAATCTGGAACTGTTCAATGAGTGGGTTCCCAAAGAAAAGGCGGCCTCCTACGGTTTTTTCTATACCTTTGTCCACTCCATTACCGACGTGCTGCCGGACCCGCCGGAGCACTATTCCAAGGAGCGGGCCCAAGAGATGCTGGCCCAATATCCGGAGGGAAATATTGACACCAAGGTCAATGTGATTGCTGTTATGCTGGAGAGTTTTTCCGACCTTTCGGTGCTGGAGCCAATGGGACTCCAGGCCGACCCCTATGCGGCCTTGCGGGAGATTTGGGCTGAGAGCTGCCATGGAACATTGCTGGTGGATACTCTGGGCGGCGGCACCATCAACAGTGAGCGCAGCTTCCTGACAGGCTTTACCTATCCCCAGCCGGACTACGGCCATTCCACGGAGTCGTATGTTCAATATTTTGCCCGCCAGGGCTATGTTACTGAGGGTTCCCACCCCGGCCATGACTGGTATTATGACCGGCAGAACGTCAACCGGAATCTGGGGTTTGACCAGTATTATTTTTCCGAGAACTTCTATGGCAGCCGCACCGACGCGGAATATGCCCCGGACAATGTCTTTTTCTCAGGTGTACTGGAATTGTACCAAAATCGGGACCCGGATACCCCTTACTTTGGATTCCATGTGAGCTACCAGGGCCATTCCCCCTATGTGGCTACGGAGCGTCTGTATGACACGGAGTATGTGGAGCGGGGCTATCTGACGGAGGCCAGCTATCATATGGTCAATAACTACCTGGGCAGCGTGGCCGATACGGCGGAAAATGTGGCCGCCTTTACCGAATCTCTGCGGGAAGATGAGGACCCGGTGGTTCTGGTGTTCTTCGGGGACCATAAGCCCACATTGGGCAACGCCAACAGCATCTATGCGGAGTTAAATATGGACCTGAACCGCAGCACCGACGAGGGATTCCGCAATTTCTACTCCACCCCATATTGGATTTGGATGAACGACGCGGCCAAGGAGGCACTGGATACCGACCCGGCGGGACAGGGGCCCGATATCGGCCCCTATTATCTGATGGCCCAGGTCTTTCAGGTCTGCGGCTGGACAGGGCCGTCCTATTTGCAGTATCAGCAAGAGCTGCGGCAAACGCTGTCGGCCATACACGCCGAGGGAACCTACCTGGAAAACGGCGTCTGGACAAAAGAACTTTCCGTAAATTCTCAAAAACTACTGGAAAAACAGGAGATTATGGAGTATTATTTAAAACGGACCAAATACAAGTAAACGGGATTCCGCACAATCCCAAGGGCTTGCGAGTTTGGAACCGGCATCAGTATGGAGATGCCGTTGGATAACTTCTTATGGAAAAGGAAGGATCGCTATGGAAAACAAGTATCAGGCTCTGGCCGTCAACGCGACCAAAGCCCGTCTGCTGGCAGTCCAGATGGTACATGACGCTGCCTCCGGTCACCCCGGCGGCTCCCTCAGCTGCCTGGACGTGCTGACCACTCTCTACTTCCACGTTATGAAGGTGGACCCCAAGAATCCCCAGGACCCGGACCGTGACCGTTTTGTCATGTCCAAGGGCCACTGCTCTCCCGCTCTGTACCCCACGCTGGCCCTCCGTGGCTTCTTCCCTGTGGAGCGCCTGAAGGAGTTCCGCAGCATTGACGCGCATATGTCCGGCCACGTGGAAATGCACCACGTTCCCGGCGTCGATATGTCCACCGGCTCCCTGGGCCAGGGCATCTCCACCGCTGTCGGTATGGCACTGGGCGGCAAGCTCAACAACAAGGATTACCGCGTCTACTCCATTCTGGGCGACGGCGAAATTGCCGAGGGCCAGGTTTGGGAGGCCTTTATGTCCGCTGCCAAGTACAAGCTGGACAACCTGTGCGCCATCATCGACGTGAACGGTTTGCAGATCGACGGCCGTACCGCCGACGTCATGCCCTCTGAGCCTCTGGATAAGAAGTGCGAGGCCTTCGGCTGGCATGTCATTAAAATTGACGGCCACAACTACGACGAGATTGTCAAGGCCTTCGAGGAAGCTGCCGCCACCAAGGGTCAGCCCACCGTCATCCTGGCCAAGACCGTCAAGGGCAAGGGCGTGAGCTTCATGGAGAACGACGCCGGCTGGCATGGCAAGGCGCCCAACGATGAGCAAATGGCCCAGGCCAAGGCCGAGCTGGAAGCCAAACTGAAGGAACTGGAGGGCTAAATCATGGCAGAGAAAATCGCAACCCGTGCCGCCTACGGCAATGCGCTGGTAGAGCTGGCTGAGAAGTATCCTGAGCTGGTGGTGTTCGATGCCGACCTGGCGGGCGCTACCATGACCAAGGGCTTTATGAAGGCCTATCCCGACCGGTTCTTTGATATGGGCATTGCAGAGTGCAACATGGTGGGTGTGGCCGCCGGCCTGTCCACCTGCGGCAAGAAGCCCTTTGTCAATACCTTTGCCATGTTTGCTGCCGGCCGTGCCTGGGAGCAGGTCCGCAACACCGTTTGCTATCCCCGTCTGAATGTGAAGGTCATCGGTTCCCACGGCGGCCTCAGCGTCGGTGAAGACGGCGCTACCCACCAGTGCATCGAGGACTTCGCCATTATGCGCGCCATCCCCGGCATGACCGTGCTGTGCCCCTGCGATGGCAACGAAATGCGTCTGGCTACCGAAGCTCTGCTGAACTACGAGGGCCCCGCCTACATGCGTCTGGGCCGTCTGGCCGTGGAGACCGTCACCGACTCCATCGAGGGCTATACCTTCGAGATTGGCAAGGCTTCCAAGCTGGCTGAGGGCAAGGACGTGACCATCATCGCCACCGGTATGATGGTGCAGATGGCTCTGAAGGCTGCCGAGGCCCTGAAGGCCGAGGGTATCTCCGCCCGCGTGCTGGATATGCACACCATCAAGCCCCTGGATGAGGCCGCTGTTCTGGCTGCCGCCAAGGAGACCGGCTGCATCGTCACCACCGAGGAAGCCAATGTGCTGGGTGGCTTGGGCGCTGCCGTCTGCGAGTACTTGGCCGAGGCTTGCCCCGTACCCGTGGTCCGTCACGGTGTCAACGATGAGTTTGGCCGTTCCGGCAAGGCTGAGAAGGTTCTGGAGGCCTATGATCTGACTCCCGAGAAGATCGCCGAGTGCGCCAAGAAGGCCATTTCTCTGAAAAAGTAAGCTGTGATATAATAAAAAGACCGTCGAACAACCGTTCGGCGGTCTTTTTCTGTACCATTCAACTTTCCATCTGGCGACCGAGAAAGGAAGCAATGGTCTGGGCCAGCTTTTGGTCATCCTCGGACAGAGGCGGCTCGTCGGCCTGGGTTACCAGGACCACACTGCCCAGGACGTCTCCCTCAGCCAGAATGGGGGCAGCGACACCGACAGTGTGATGATCAGAGCCATCCACCACGGGGACCGGCTGACCGCCGGGGGCGTATCGGTAGGATTTGCGCTGCTCCATCAACTGTTCCAGAGCGTTGGAAACCCGCTTGTCGCCCAGCTCCCGGCGATGGCCGCCGGACAGGGCAATTACGGTATCCCGGTCACTGATGGCGGCCAGATGACCGGTATTCTTGTAAATGGACTCGCAGAGCTGACCGGCAAAGTCAGACAGATCTCCCATGGGGGAGTATTTTTTAAAAATCACTTCGCCGTCTTTCTCTGTATAGATTTCCAGGGGGTCACCGTCACTGATAACATGGACATCGAAAACCTTGTCCTTCTGATGGGCGGCAGATTGGACAATACGGCACGATACGATATTTTCGATGCCGGGCTTAAAATTTACGGCTTCCTCCTGGACAGCAGACTGCAAAAT
>DVJJ01000038.1 GCA_018716875.1 Candidatus Avoscillospira avistercoris | reverse complement strand
CCTGAGTGGACGGACTGAGAAATAAAAATGGCATAGGTACTCCGCCTTTCCTTGTTTTATGCCATCCTATGCCCTTGGAAAAAAAGTTGTGACACCCCCTTGACAACGGGCTGGATTTTTGTATACTTGTATTAAGCACTTAGCACAATAACACAGAAAGGAGTGGGGACTGTGAACTGGAATCTCAGCGATGGCCGCCCCATCTGGCAGCAGCTCCACGAGCAGCTGACGCTGCGCATTGCCACCGGGTCCTATGTCCGCGGCAGCAAGATGCCCACGGTGCGGGAGCTGGCCGCCGAAGCCGGCGTGAATCCCAACACCATGCAGCGGGCGTTGGCCCAACTGGAAGCCGACGGGCTGGTGGTGACCAACCGGACGGCGGGCCGCACGGTCACCGACGATGAATCGGTACTGACGGCCACCCGGCGGCGGCTGGCCCATGGCACCATCAAAACATATTTGGATCAGATGGCCCTGTTGGGGTTCACCCGGGCCGAAGCAGCGGAACTGCTGCAAACGTGGGAGGAGGAAGACACATGAAAGAGGATTTGATTGTATGCCGGGATCTGGTCAAGGATTACGGCAAATTTACCGCCCTGGATCAGGTCAATCTGACCATTGGCCGGGGGCGCATTGTGGGACTGCTGGGCCCCAACGGTTCCGGCAAGACGACGCTGATCAAGCTGCTGTGCGGTTTACTGCAGCCCTCCGGCGGCGAGCTGCTGATTGATGGTCAGAAGCCCGGCCCCTACACCAAAAGCCAGGTCAGCTACCTGCCGGACCGGATGTACTTTGCCGACTGGATGAAAGCCAAGGACCTGACAAACTTTTTCGCTGATTTTTACCCGGATTTCGACCGGGCCAAGGCCGAGGACATGTGCCGCAGCCTGAAAATCGATCCGAATCACCGGATCAAATCCATGTCCAAGGGCACCAAGGAAAAATTACAGTTGGCGTTGGTCATGAGCCGTAAGGCCCAGCTGTATCTGCTGGACGAACCCATTGCCGGTGTGGACCCGGCGGCCCGGGACTACATCATGAATACGATTTTGACCAACTACAACGAAAACGGCACCGTTTTGATCTCTACCCACCTGATTGGCGACGTGGAACGGGTGCTGGATGAGGCCATTTTCCTTCAGATGGGCCATGTGGTACGCCATGACAGCGTGGACGCCATCCGTGAGAAGGAAGGAAAGAGTGTGGACGCCCTGTTCCGGGAGATTTTCCGGGCGGAGGCCTATGGAGGGGAACGCTATGACCGGTAAACTGCTGAAATACGATTTGAAATCCATGCTGCGGAATTTCATTCCTCTGTGGGCGGCCCTGGTGGCGGTGTCCATCATCAACTATTTCACCCTCCACTCCCTGGACCAGGCCAAAGGCGTCGCCCAGCTTCCGGCCATGGTGGCCATGCTGGTGTATGGCAGTCTGGTGGTGGCTGTCATGGTGGTGACCGCGGTCCTGGTGATTCAGCGGTTCTATCAAGGGCTGTTGAAGGATGAGGGCTATCTGATGTTCACCCTGCCCGTGCAGCCATGGCAACTGCTGACCTCCAAGCTGGCCGCCGCCGTCATCGTCTGCCTGGGCAGCTGCATTGTGGGCGGTATTTCGGTGATGGTCATTGCCTTTGACTCCGAAACCTATCTCACCATGTTCGACGCCATCGGCCTGGCCTTCCGGCTCTATCCCGGTCCCATCGTGGCCGGTTGTCTGGCCGCCATTGCCTCCGGTCTCTGCTCTATTACACAGATTTATGTCTCCCTGGCCCTGGGCCATCTGGCCAACAAGCACCGCATTGGCTGGGCCGTGGGCATCTATATCGCCATCCATATGGTATTTTCCTGGCTGGAGCTGGCCGTGAGTATCACCATCCCGGTTCCCCTGTTCCAGGATGCCACGCAGTATTTCCTGCTGCTGGCTGGCTACTACTTCCTGCGGGCTGTGCTGTTCTTTGTGGTAACAGAGCGCATTCTGTCCAAAAAGCTGAATCTGGAATAACCCTTTGATGGGACCCACGGAGAGAAAGGTTGTGAATGTCCCGTGAAAAAAATGATATGCTGGCTCCTTTTGGTTGCATCCCTGGCATCGCTGGCGGCCTGCCGCGTCAAAACGCCCCAGGAGCGGATTGCAAAGGAACTGGGGCTGGACGCCACCGACGGCACCGAAGTGCTGCACTACGACTCCCACGGAGGCAATGGTGACGGGGCTTCCTGTTACGCCCTGCAATTCTCCGATGACGCCATGGCGGAGTCCATCCGCGATCAGGCTGGTTGGGCATCGCTGCCCATGGATGAAACCACGACGCTGCTGGTCTACGGCCAATCGGACAAAGCCTGCTGCGTGGGACCCTATCTGTCGGACAGCAGCGGCAGTCCTTTGCTGCCGGAGATTGCACACGGCTACTACCGTTTTATCGACCGGCAGGCCAACGACAAAACATTGTCCGCCAAGCCCATTCTGGAGCGGGGCTGCTACAACTTTACCGTGGCCGTTTACGATGAAGACTTGGATATTCTGTATTACTGCCAGCTGGATACCTAAAAAATCGGGCCGGGATTCTCACAGAATCCCGGCCTTTGTTTTGTTTACAGAATGACCTCCATGCCCACCTTTTGGGGCTTGAGACCGCAGGCTTCATAAAAGCCCATGGCGCTTTCGTTGCAGCTCCACACGTTGAGGGTCACATTGTAGCAGCCCTGCTCCTTTGCAAATTGGAGCACATAATCATAAAGGCGGCGGCCCACGTGCTTGCCGCGGCAATTTTCATCCACACACAGGTCGTCGATGTACAGGGTCTTGATATCGGTGAGGATATTGTCATTCACATGCTGCTGGAACACGCAGAAGGCATACCCCCGGACGGTCCCCTCGTCGTCAAAGACAAAAATGGGCTTCCGGTCGTTGTGAATCAGGTCCCGCAGCTCCTCGGTGGTGTATTTGGTACCGATGTTGAACAGGTCCGGCCGTCCCTTGTGGTGGACCAGATTCACCTGGGTCAGCAGTTCCATAATGGCGGGCATGTCCCGCTCCTCTGCTCTGCGAATTTCCATTGCAAATACTCCTTTGAACCATTCCATTAAAATCTTCGTGCAAACCCGCAGGTGCGGCAAAGGGGTTCCACGGCCTCCCGGCGGGAAAAGCCGTCGTAGATGGCCCTTGCTCTCGGCGTTTCCAAAATCTCCTCCAGCGGCGTTTCAAACAGGCTGCCCAATGCCATGGCTCCCTCCCGGTCGAGACAGCAGGGCACCACCGTACCGTCGCTGAGGACGGCCACCTGGTCCCGCAGACCATAGCAGAAACACGTTTCTCCCCGGTCCGGCGCCTGTAAATCGGGCCAATCGAATTTCTCGCCCCACTCCAGAAAAACCCGGTCCGCCAACCGGTATCCTCTGGTATTCTGCACCCAGGGCCGGGGAAACGCCTGTTCCAGCGCCGCCACGATTTGGCCGTTGTATTGGTGCTGTCCCACGGTGTCGGTCCCGTCCAGATTCCAAAGCCGCAGGGAGCACAGCAGACGTTTCTTCGCCGCCGCTTGCAGAAAGTCCGTGCAGCCCGTCAGATACGGCGTAAACTCTGTAACGCCGTTGGCCTCCGGGGCGTGGAGGGACAGGTTGACCTTGTGGAGAGCCGGAGCCGCCAACAGTGTTTCCTGCTGTTTGGGCAGCAAGGTCCCGTTGGTGGTGAGGATAACCCGGAAACCCAGTTCCCCGGCCTGTTGCAGCAGTTCTGACAGTTGGGGATGCAGCAGGGGTTCACCCATGACGTGGAAGTAGAGATATTGGCCGTGGGGCCGCAGGCGGCGGGCCAGAGCTGAAAATTCCTCCACCGTCAGGAATTTTGCCGGTCGGGTGGTGCCGGGGCAAAAGCTGCACGCCAGATTGCAGCGGCTGGTAATCTCCAGATACAGCTTGGCAAACATGGGGTACCCTCTCTTTCGGCGCGATTTTCTTTAGTATAACAAATTTTCACAGAAGATTGCAACTGTCCCGTCCCTGTGGTACACTGATAAAAATGTGAAAAGGATGTGGCACCATGACCCTTTGGGAATCCTATCTGCAATATACTTCCGGCGTTCTGGACGGCTCCAAGCCCTGTCCCGCCGGCATCACCATTGAGGGGACCGATGACATGGCACGGGCTGCCTCCCTGCTGACCCAGGCGGAGAAGCTGGGCATGGACGGTTTTGTGAAAGCCTGCGCCGCCGCCGAGGGCGTAGAGATCCCCC
Source organism: Candidatus Avoscillospira avistercoris (assembly GCA_018716875.1). Lineage (GTDB taxonomy): Bacteria > Bacillota > Clostridia > Oscillospirales > Oscillospiraceae > Avoscillospira_A > Avoscillospira_A avistercoris. The sequence continues at coordinate 5,082 of DVJJ01000038.1, read as the reverse complement.
AGGATGTATTCGACGACTACAAGCCCCAGGAGATCGAGGCCTTGCTGGAGCAGCTGCCCGGCGCACAGGAACCCCAGCGGGACAACGCCTACGCCGCCCTGCTGGACTGCTGCGCGTTGGAAGACGGCCTGATGCAATATCTGATTGAAGTACTGCGGACCGGCGACGCGGCGGGCTTTTACCGTCTGGCCCGTGTCACCACCCGCACCGATGTGAAACCGGAAGCCTTTCTGGCCTGGCTGGGCTCCCTGGAGGACCGGGCGGAACTGGAGGAACGGGAGTGCGCCCAGATCATGGACGGCTGTCTCCGCCGTCTGGTCCAGGAGGGCCGGGGCGAGGTGGCGGCGGCGCTGATTTCCGGCGACGAGCAGACCTTTACAGCCTTCCGCCGAGAAGCGCCGGAGCTGCGGAACCGGCCCGAAGCCACGGTGAAATGGTTCCTGACACACTATGTGGACACCTATTACCCCATCCGGTTCCTGCTGGCGGCCAACGGCGTGGAATTTCCCAAATCCCACAAAATAAACTGAATTTTAACTTGATTTTTTGATTTCTCCTGTTATAATACACTGGCTGAAACATCGGAGGACAGACGGCCGCAGCCGTCTGCTTGGAGAAGATGGCGAGTGCGCTCGAAGACGGGCGCACTCGTTTTTTGACGAAGGAGGAAGAACCATATGGATTTATTAAATACCCGTGTGGGAAAATTATTTCGGAAATATCTCATTGCCGCCTGCGGCAGCGCTTTGATCTTCAGCATCTACACCATGGTGGACATCATCTGTGTGGGCCAGTACGAAGGCCCCGACGGCGCGGCGGCGTTGGCCTGTGTGACGCCCATCTTTTCCGTCTTTATGAGTTTGGGTATGCTGCTGGGCATCGGCGGTGCCGTCCATATGAGTTTGTGCCGCGGCGAGGGGCGTCACCAGGAGGGGGACCGCTATTTTGTCATCTCCCTGCTGGCGGGTCTGGTCCTGTCGGCGGTGCTGACAGTGGTGGGTATGGCCTATTGTGAGGAGGTTCTCCGGCTGCTGGGCGCGGACGATCAGATCATTGGTCTGGCCATGGCTTATTCCAAATACGTTTTCCCCTCGTTCCCCTGCTTCCTGCTGGGGCAGCTGTTTATTGCCTATATCCGCAACGACGGCGCCCCCCTGCTGTGTACGGCGGCGGTGATGACCGGCGGCATTCTCAACATCTTCCTGGACGTGTTTCTGGTCTTCACCATGGATATGGGCGCCGCCGGTGCGGGTCTTGCTACGGGCATCGGCCAGACGGTGGCGGTGCTGGTGCTGCTGTCGTACTTTCTGCGCAAGTCCTGCCGCCTGCGGCTCATTCGGCCCATCCGGTGCTGGCACACGCTGCGGCAGATTGTCCAGTCAGGCTTTGCCCCCTTTATTGTAGACCTGTCCTATGGCTTTGCCGTTGCGTTGTTCAACAACCAGATTATGCGGTACGGCACGTCCACAGAGCTGGCCGCCTACAGCACCATGTCCAATGTTGCCATCACGTTCCAGAGCTTCTTCTACGGCGTGGGGCAGGCATTGCAGCCCATTGCCTCCACCAACTACGGCGCTGGCCGCCGGGATCGGGTGCGGCAGGTTCTAACCATGGCTTTGACCACTACGGCCATTATGAGCGTCGCCTTTTTTGTCATCGTCCAGCTGTTCCCCCGGCAGCTGTTGGGCATTTATATGGATGTGACGCCGGAGGTGCTGGCCGTGGGACCGGGCATTATGCGCCGGTATGCCGTGTCGCTGCTGCTCAGCGGCGTCAACATCGCTGTCAGCTATTATCTTCAGTCGGTGCTCCGCAGCGGGCAATCCGTGTTGGTGTCCCTTTGCCGGGGTTGCCTGTTCCTGGTGCCCTTCCTCTATGTGCTGCCCCTGCTGCCCTGGGGAATTACGGGGTTGTGGTGGGCCATGCCTGTGACGGAGCTGTGTACCATTCTGGTGGCGGTATGGTTCCTCCGCCGAGACAGCAAGCAGTCTACACTCCCCAACAATTAAAGTTTTACTCGATTTTTTTCTTGTGTGGGCTGCCCACCCCCTGTATGTCTGCGGTGCTCGCCGGGCCTTTTCCGCCATGGCGGCGGTGCGGCTCCTTGCCATACATCCAGTATGGCTGCGAATCCACACCTTGCCCTGACGCAAAATTCCTCGCCGACCACTCTTGCCAACAGGTGGCGAGCAGCCCAAATCGCGGGGTCCAGGGGGCAGCGCCCCCGGTCGCCCGCCGCAGCGGGCGAAATACCCCATCGTCCCAAAGCGCCATCCGCAGATGGCGCAATCTCCGCGGCGTATGCCGCAAGGCCGCCGTCCCCACCCTATCGCGGGTGGCGGACGGCGGCCTTCTTGTTGCGGTACCATGTATGGTTATTCTGTGGGGCAAGTCTCCGCCCTACACGCACAGACAACCGCAAGACGCACTATTGGATATTCCCCCTTGACAAATCCACCATGCCCGTGTATATTGAATATATGAACAAATGCTCATATGAAAGGATGTGGCTGGATGATCGATCAGTACGACAACGAGCGCTGTGACAGCAATTGTCCCCATGCCGACGCCGTGGAGCGGGTACTCCACCATATGCCGCCGGAGGATGAATTGTTGGATCTGGCGGAACTGTTCAAGGTGTTCGGCGATACGACCCGCATGAAAATCCTGTACGTTCTCTTTGCGTCGGAGCTGTGCGTCTGCGACATCGCGGAAATTCTGGGCATGAGCCAGTCGGCGGTGTCCCACCAGCTGCGCATCATCAAACAGGCCAAACTCATTAAAAACCGCCGGGACGGGAAAACAGTCTATTATTCCCTGGCCGACGACCATGTAAAAACCATCATCGGGATGGCAAAAGAACATTTGGAGGAGTAACGATATGAAAAAGGTTTACAGACTGGAAAATCTTGACTGCGCCCACTGTGCCGCCAAAATGGAAACGGCCATTGCCAAGCTGGAGGGTGTCACCAAGGTGCAGATTAGCTTTCTGACCCAAAAGCTGACGCTGGAGACGGACTGCGACGACCAGACAGCCATTGTGGAGCAAGCGAAGAAAATCTGTAAAAAAGTAGAGCCGGATTGCCGTCTGCTGGGGTGAAACCATGACACATTCTCAGAAAAAGGACCTGGCCCAAATTCTGGTGGCTGCCGTCCTGTTCGGGGCTGCCGTCCTTGCGCCGGTGGACGGCCTGTGGAAGCTGGCAGCCTACCTGGTCCCCTATCTGGTCATCGGCTGGAAGGTACTGTGGCGGGCCATCCGCAATATTCTGAGGGGACAGGTCTTCGATGAAAATTTCCTTATGGCGCTGGCTACGGTGGGCGCGTTCTGCATTGGAGAATATCCCGAGGGCGTTTTTGTCATGCTGTTCTATCAGGTGGGCGAGCTCTTTGAGCATGTGGCCGTTGGCAAGAGCCGCCGGTCCATTGCCGCTCTGATGGACATTCGTCCCGACTACGCCAATGTGGAGCGGGACGGCGTTCTGGAGCAGGTGGACCCGGAGGACGTGGAACTCGGCAGCGTCATTGTGGTGAAGCCCGGCGAAAAGATTCCCCTGGACGGCCAGATTGTAGAAGGCCGGTCCAGTCTGGACACCATGGCGCTGACCGGTGAATCGGTGCCACGGGATGTGGCTGTGGGCGACAACGTCATTTCCGGCTGTATCAGCCTGTCGGGTCTGCTGAAAATCCGCACAACGAAATCCTTCGGTGAGTCCACCGTGTCGAAAATCCTCGATTTGGTGGAAAACTCCGCCATGAATAAGGCCAAAAGCGAAGCGTTTATCACCCGATTTGCCCGGTGGTACACCCCGGCGGTGGTCATTGCCGCCGTCCTGGTGGCGGTGCTCCCCTCCCTGTTCACCGGCAACTGGTCCCATTGGCTCCATCAGGCGTTGGTCTTTCTGGTGGTGTCCTGCCCCTGCGCCCTGGTAATCTCCGTACCGCTGACGTTCTTCGGCGGCATCGGCGGCGCATCCCGCAAGGGGATTCTCGTCAAGGGCGCCAACTATCTGGAACAGCTGGCCCACACTGAAATCGTCGTATTTGACAAAACCGGCACATTAACGGAAGGCAGCTTCCGGGTAACGGCGGTGGAACCCCAGGGCATCAGCCGGGAAGCGCTGCTGGAGACGGCAGCCCTGGCGGAATCCTACAGCGACCACCCCATTTCCCGCTCCATTCTGGAAGCCTGGGGCGGCAAAGCCGACCACAGCCGGGTAGGCCCGGTGGATGAGTTGCCCGGCCACGGCGTCCGGGCCACGGTGGACGGGGAACCGGTACTGGTGGGCAACGGGCGGCTGCTGGAGCAGCACGACATTCCCTGTGCCAAAACCGACGCGGTGGGCACTGTGGTCCACGTAGCGAAAAACGGTACTTATCTGGGCTATCTGGTCATTTCCGACCGGGTCAAGGACGATGCTGCCGAGACCATCCGGGCGCTGAAAGCCTTGGGCATCCGGAAAACGGTGCTGCTGACCGGTGACCGGCAGGCCGTGGGCGAAGCCGTAGCGAAGGAGCTGGGATTGGACGATGTCCACGCCGAACTGCTGCCCGGCGACAAAGTCGCCATGGTGGAAGCGCTGCTGAAAGAAACCAACGGCGGAAAACTGGCCTTTGTGGGCGACGGCATCAACGACGCACCGGTGCTGTCCCGTGCCGATGTGGGTGTAGCCATGGGCGCCATGGGTTCCGACGCAGCCATTGAAGCCGCAGACGTGGTACTCATGGACGATAAGCCCTCCAAGCTGGCCAAGGCCATCGCCATTTCCCGCCGGACCAATACCATCGTGTGGCAGAATATCATTTTCTCCCTGGGTGTGAAAATTCTGGTGATGATTTTGGGCGTTTTCGGCGTGGCTACCATGTGGGAAGCTGTCTTTGCCGATGTGGGTGTCATGGTTATTGCCATCTGTAACGCCACCCGCGCCCTCCGCATTAAATAAATAAAAAGTTTTCGCAAATTGCAAGTGCAAGTTGGACACCCGCACGGTAAAAATTAGTTAGCTGACAGAAGCGGCGTAGACAGAATCCAGGAACTTCTCGTACAGTTCCTCGGGGGTACGGTAGCCGAGCTTCTTCCGA
>DVJJ01000037.1 GCA_018716875.1 Candidatus Avoscillospira avistercoris | reverse complement strand
GCAAAAGTTGTAGAAAAGTTGTAGTTGTAAGCCCTTTTTGCTACATCTTGTGCCGTCCGGTTTCGTCAGACACTATATATTGTGGAATTTTAGTCCAAGGGCTTCATCGTCGGGAACAGAATCACATCCCGGATGGAGTCCGCGCCGGTCAGCAGCATCACGCAACGGTCAATGCCGATACCCAGGCCGCCCGTGGGAGGCATACCGTACTCCAACGCGGTCAGGAAATCCTCGTCCATCATACCGGCCTCGTCGTCGCCCTTATCCCGCAGCTCCACCTGCTTCTGGAAGCGGCCGCGCTGATCAATGGGGTCGTTCAGCTCGGAAAATGCGTTGCCCATTTCACTGTGGCAGATGAACAGCTCGAAACGCTCTGTCAGACGGGGGTCCTTGGGGGACCGCTTAGCCAACGGGGACACGTCCACCGGGTGCATGGTAATAAAGGTCGGCTGAATCAGCTGCTTTTCCACCCGCTGGTCGAAGCACTCATACAGGGCATTGCCCCAGGTCTTATCCGCCGTCTCCGGCAGCTCCACACCGATGGCAGCAGCAGCGGCCACGGCTTCCTCGTCGCTGTCAATAGCCATGAAATCGATGCCGCAATACTTCTTGACAGCTTCGTGCATGGGCATACGGGGCCAGCCAGGCGCCAGATTGATCTTCTCGCCCTGCCACTCCACCTCATAGGTGCCCAGCAGCTTTTGAGCGGCAGAAGTCAGCAGGTCCTCAAAGAGGTCCATCATATCATTGAAATCCGCATACGCCTGGTAGAGCTCAATGGTGGTAAACTCCGGGTTGTGCTTGGGGTCCATACCCTCATTGCGGAAGATACGGCCAATTTCATACACACGGTCCATGCCGCCGACAATCAGCCGCTTCAAGGGCAGCTCAGTGGCAATCCGCATATACATATCAATGTCCAGCGTATTGTGGTGCGTGATAAAGGGCCGGGCCGTAGCGCCGCCGGAAATGGTGTTCAGAACCGGCGTCTCCACTTCCATATAACCACGGTTATCCATAAAGTCACGGACATGCTTGATGAACTTGGAGCGGATCTCGAAGTTCTTCCGGACCTCGGGATTGACAATCAAATCCACATAGCGCTGACGATACCGGGTCTCCTTATCGGTCAGACCGTGGAACTTCTCAGGCAGCGGCAGCAGGGCCTTGCTCAGCAGCGTCACTTTTTCAGCCCGGACACTCATTTCGCCCCGCTGGGTGCGGAACACCGTACCGTCGATGCCGACAATGTCGCCAATATCATACTTCTTGAAGAAATTATAGCATTCCTCGCCCACTTCGTCCTTCCGGACATAGAGCTGAATGCGGCCGGTCTTGTCCTGCAAATCGCAGAAGCTGACCTTACCCATACCGCGCTTGCTCATAAGGCGGCCGGCCACAGATACCGGCTGGTTCTCCATAGCATCAAAGTTGGCCTTAATGGTGGCGCTGTCACTGGTTACCGTAAATTTTGTCAGCTGGAAGGGGTCGTTGCCGCTCTCCTGCAGCTGGCTCAGCTTCTCCCGGCGGATGCGCACCTGGTCGCTGTACGACACCTCGGGCTGTTCATTTCTCTTTTCTTCAGACACTGGGGTACCTCCTTTGCCGTATCAGGCCTTCTTCTCCACAGAGACAATCTTGAACTTCAGCATGCCCACCGGGGCCTCCACTTCCACCGTATCGCCCTCGGTCTTACCCACCATGGCGCGGCCAAAGGGAGAGTCATCGGAGATGCAGCCCTCCATGGGGTTGGCCTCCTGGGAGCCGACGATGGTATAGGTCTCCGTCTCGTCCACATCCAGGTCCAGGACGGTGACAACACAGCCCAGGCCAATGCGGCCGCTGTTTTCCTCGCTGGCGTCGTCGATGATGACGGCATGGGCCAGAATATTCTCCACCTCGGCAATACGGCCGTAGAGCTTGGCCTGTTCGTTCTTGGCCTCGTCATATTCACTGTTCTCAGAGAGGTCGCCAAAACTGCGGGCCTCTTTCAGATGCTCTGCCACCTCTTTTTCCCGGGTGGTCTTCAGATAGTGGAGCTCGTCCTCCAGCTGCTTCAGGCGGGCGCTGCTGATCTTGTATTCCTTAGCCATAGATACGATCCTTCCAAATTTTATCATTTATTGTACAGACAAAGATTTGTCTGATGCGTTATCCTGTTGATTATAGAAGATTCCGGTTCCTTCGTCAAGTAGATTCTTGGAACAATGCCAGAGCCGCCTGCATCTGCGGGTCCTCTTCCATGGGCAGCTGGTTGTAATACAGCTTGGCGGCCTCTTCGTCGCTGAGTTCCACCACCACGTCAGGGGTAATACCCACACCGGTGAGGCTGACGCCCTTGGGCGTATAGTATTTGCCGATGGAAATGGCAATGGCGGAACCGTCGGACAAGGGGAAGGTACTCTGGAAATTGCCCTTGCCATACGTCTGAGTGCCGACAATCTCCGCCGCATCATACTCCTGCAATGCCGCTGCAAAGAACTCCGCCGCGGAATAGGATTCGTTATTGACCAGCACCGCCATGGGCAGCTCTACACAGGCGGCGTCGGATTCGTCGATTTCCTCCTCACCGGCATAGTCCACGCTGCGGAAGAGCACGCCCTCCGGCAGCAAGTAATCCAACAGTTCCACCAGCTCTGTTTTCATACCACCGGGATTGTTGCGGACATCGAAAACAATGGCTTTCGCCCCTTCTGTCTGAGCCTGTTCCACAGCGGCAATGCTCTGGCGGGCACAATCGGCGTCAAAGTTGGCAATGGTGATGACCGCAATTTTATCCTCAGTCATGGTGTAGGTGGCCACTGCCTGCTGGACATTGCTCCGCTTCAGCGTCACATCATAGGGTTCCCCATCGCGGGTCAGGGTCAGCTGTACCTCTGTCCCCTCTTCGCCCCGGACCCGGTTCACGGTTTCCTCCTGTCCCAGCTCCGTCACCGATTCCCCTTCCACATGGGTCAGCACGTCGTTCACCTGGACACCACCCTGGTCAGCCGGTCCGCCGGCAGTCACTTCCATAACGCGGAATCCATCCAGGCCATCCTCGGCTTGAATCGTGACGCCGATGCCCACATAGGCATTATTCATCTGCTCCAAATAGGCATCATAATCGTCAGCGGAAATATAGTAGCTCCACTCGTCGCCGGTGGCGGCGAGCATACCGGCGGCTGCACCATCGGCCAGCTGCTCCGGGTCGTATTCATCAACAAAGTACGCATCCAGATACCGGCTGATCTCCTCGGTCTTGGCCGTCCACGGCGTGGACAGCAAAGCACTGCCCAACTCCTGGTAGGTGATGCAGAATGTCACCGCCGCACTGGCGGCCATCAATCCCAGAACCATGGCCACTTTCCAGAATTTTTTCAAGGTATGACTCCCTTCTGCCATAAAATCAAGGACACCCACAGTGTACCCTCTCCGGGCACACTGTGGGGCTTTGGAAGCTTCGGTTTAGATAGAAATGTAGTCCATGGGGTTGACATTGGCGCCGCCGTAGAACACCTCAAAGTGCAGGTGTGCGCCGGTGCTCCAACCGGTGCTGCCCACGTAGCCGATGATGTCGCCCTGGTTGACATAGTCGCCCACGGAGACCACATAGTTGGTCATATGGGCATACAGGCTGCCGAAACCGTCGTTATGGCTGATGGAAACATAGTAGCCGTTGACGCTGCTATAGGTCGCCGTGGTCACCGTGCCGCTCTTGACGGCATAGATGGGCGTACCGGCACCGGCAGCCAGGTCCACGCCATAGTGCATGGAATAATAGCCGTAGATGGGATGCTCCCGGTAACCGTAGGCACAGGACACATAGCTGCTGCCAGCCGGCAGCGGAGACACAAATCCACTGCTGTTGGCGCCGCCGCTGGGACGGCTGATATTGCCGCTGGCGGCTTCCTGACGGGCGGCTTCAATCTGCCGCTGGGCCTCTTCATCGGCCAGGGCATCCTCATAGGCCTTCTGGGTCTCCAAAATCTGCTGGCGGACTTCCTCCTCCATGGCGTCATACGTCTCGCTGGCGGCTTTCAGTTCGTCCTGCTTGCTCATCAGCTCGGTGATCATGGCATCCGCTTCGGCCCGCTGCTCGGACAACTGCTGTTCCAGCACGTCCTGTTCAGCCTTGGCAGCCTCCAACTCGGCACGGCCCGCCTCCACTTCCGCCTTGGCGGCGGAAATCTGGTCGGCCACGTCCCGCAGCTGTTGCAGCATAATCTGGTCGGCTTCGCTGATCTCATGGATCATATCAATGCGGTCCAGCAAGTCGGTGAAGCTGCTGGCATTGAACAGAACCGACCAATAGGACACGTTGCCCGTCTCCTCCATGGCCCGCAGGCGCAGCTTGTACTGCTCGTTGAGCTTCGTCTCGTTCTCGAGTGCCTGATCCAGCTCCTCCTGCTTGGCGGCAATCAGCAGGTTGTACTGCTGAATCTGCTGGTTCAGGTTTTCCACCTGCTGGCGGGTCAACTCAATCTGCTGATCGATGTTGGCCTTCTTATCCACGATGGACTGAGTTTCCGATTGATTGTCGGCAATCTGCTGCTGCAGGTCCGCCGCCTGTGCGGCAATCTCGTCGGCCTTGCTCTGCAAGTCATTGATCTTGTTTTTCAGCTCTGACGACGAGGCCGCCGATACGGGAACCGGCAGCACGCTGAGGAACACACCGCCAAGCATCAGCACCGACAGAACAATGGCCACAATGGAAACGAGTAATTTGCGTTGTTTCATGGTATGCCTCCCAAATGATCAGACGTTCAGGAACTTACGGATGGAGAGAAGACTGCCGAAGACACCCACCATAAAACCGGTGATGGCATAGGCGGCAATCATCAGATACAGCACCTCGGAGAAGGGTACCACGGTGAACAGCTGCAGCGTATCCACCGAAGCAATCCGCTCCGCCACCAGCTTGTACAGACCCCACTCCAGGAAGAAAGCCACGGCGGCGCCGAACATACCCAGAAGGAATCCTTCCACCACATAGGGCATCCGGATGAATCCATTGGTGGCGCCCACCATACGCATAACGGCAATCTCATCCTTGCGGTCATACATGGCCAGCTTGACGGTGTTGGAGATAATCAGCAGAGACACCACCAGCAGCACAGCGATGATCGCCACCGAGGCAATCCGCAGCACATGCTGCAGCGTGGTGAAACCTTCGGAGATCTCATAGTGGGCCGACACATCGGCCACACCCTGAATCTGCCGCAGCTCGTTTTCCGTCTGCCGCATAAGGGTGTTATCCTCTAGGGTGATCACAAAGCGGTCCCGCAGGGTGTCGGATTGCAGTCCGGCAAAGGCTTCGGGATCGTTCTGTTCCTCTACAAAGTTTTGCAGGGCCTCTTCCCTGGAAACAAACTGGGCGTTATGAACGTTTCCGATCATATTGATTTGGGACCCGACGCTTTTGGCCTGATCCTCCGTATAAGTCTCGTCGATATAGACGATCATTTCATTTTCCTGTTCCAGCTCTGTCACC
>DVJJ01000036.1 GCA_018716875.1 Candidatus Avoscillospira avistercoris | reverse complement strand
AGCGCCATCCGCAGATGGCGCAACCTCCCGGCAAAGCCGAAGGCCGCCGTCCCCACCCGAACGCGGGTGGTGGACGGCGGCCTTATGTCGTAGCGGGGTACGATGACGTACCCGCCCCCAACGAAGCGGGGCAGTCCGTGGCGTTCGTAGGGCGGGACCTATGTGTCCCGCCGCCGGTACGCACCGCCGACCATTCTCAACGTAGGGGTCGGCATCCATGACGGCCCCGGATGGGATGTGCTATGGACGCGTCAAGGATGCCGCGTCCTATGAAGCGGTTACGCATTCGCCACCATGCGCCGGTCAACGCTACCCAGTACGGCGCGGCGGCACACGCAGGTGCCGCCCTACGAGTGGGACGGTAGTTTGTTCGGAGTTCAGGGGAAACGGAAAAGCCACCGTCCACCACCCCGCGAGGGGTGGGGACGGCGGCTTTGGGGCTGACGCCCCAGGGATTCCGCGCCTTGCGAGGCGCGGTTCAGGACGCTAAGGTGTTTCGCGCCGTGCGCGGCGCGGGTGTTTCGCTGGCTGCGGCCAGCGGGTATTTCGCCCGCTGCGGCGGGCGACCAGAGGCTCTGCCTCTGGACTACGCGATTTTTTGAAAAAAATCGAGTAAAACTTTCGTTTTTTGGGTGCGGTGGTTATTTTCGGGCGGCACGCAGCTGCCGTGCCGCCTCGTTATATCGGGCCGTAAACCACCGGGCAAACGCCGTACAATACTGCCCCGTATGGTCACAATACGTCCGGTTCATACACCCATCGCAGGGATAGACCAACGTCTTCGCCCGATACCATCCAAAACAATCATCCCATTGCCTTGCCAGCTCCCGCCGCCATTGCAGCTCGTCCTCCCGGTCCACACAGTAGGGCGTCCGGCCCCGTCGGGCACGGCTTGCCATGGTCAGAAAGGATGAATACGTCATCCCCATCCGCCGGGCGCAGTCCAGAGAACCGCCACGGGCCACCAACCGGCCCGTGGACCGGTCGGTGATGATGTATCGGATTTGAGGTCGTGTATCTGTCATGCCAATTCCTCCCTGTAACCGCACAGGGCGGCCAGCTCCGCCGGGTCCAGCATCTCGCAGGCCATTGGCCCCATGCACCCCCGGTGGACCATCTGGCCCGCCCCGGTGAAAATGTCGTTGCCTTCGTAAATCTCGTGGCCGCACCAGGCGCAGAAGCCCCGCTGCCGGGGCTCCGGCGGCGTCAGCGGCAGCTCAGGGGCCACAGCCCGCCATACCGCCGTACCGCACCATCCTTTCGCTCCCAACGCTCCACCTGTTCTTCCGCCGCCCGCAGGCATCGATAACTGGGCCGCCCGTTGAGCATGGCCGTCACATAGGGCCGGGAATAGCCGATGGCGTCGGCCAGCTCCTGATGGGTGTACCCCAGCCGGTCCAGCTGGTATTTCAGTCGCTCCGAACGGGTATATCGTACCATGGAATCTCCTCCTCCGTTGTATCAGTCCGGTTTATGGGACAGCTCGTGTGGTATTCTGAAACAGATTCAGAAAAAAGTTGGAAAAACCGTTGATAATCATAAACAACAGTGGTACAATAAAACCGGCGGCAGCGGTGCGTGCGCCGGGCCGGTCCCCAGAGAAAATGTTTATGGTCATCAACTGTGCTTCCAGTATATCCCTCAATTAGCGAGAAGTCAAGGGGGTATGTTGACTGACCTAAACATCCATCGGGGCAAATAGATGGAGGATGAACAAGATGTTCTACGATGTGTATTGTCAACTGTGCCGGTCGCGGGGCTTGACGCCCAGCGGTGCGGCGTCGCGCATTGGATTCAACCGGGCCAGCGTTACCCAGTGGAAAAACAGCGGCAATCCGCCCAAACAGGAGTTGCTGCTGAAAATCGCGTCGTTTTTCAATGTGTCGGTGGACTATCTGCTTACGGGCCGGGAGCAGGCGGAACCGGACCGGGCCGTGGAACTGGATGGCTTGGAATTTGCCCTGTTTGGAGAGGTCCGGGACATGACCGAGGCCCAAAAGCGCGACGTGTTGAAATTCGCCCAATTCATCAAGGAGAAGGGGGAATAGCCTGTGATCCGACCGTGGCATATCTATGAGGAGGCGGAGGAGCAGGGCATTCAGGTACATTTTCTGCGGTTTGAGGAGGTTGTGGCCATGACGGTGCCGGGCCATATGGCCATTGATACGGAAAAGCTGGCCACCACCGCCGAGGAAACCACCGTGGCGGCCCATGAGCTGGCCCATAGCTGTACCGGCTCCTATTACGGCGCCGACGCCACGGCCGAGGAACGCCAGAAGCGGGAGAACGCCGCGGACCGGTACGCCATCCGCCGCTATCTGCCGCCGGAGCAGCTCCAGCAGGCCGTGGACAGCGGTCTCACCGAATGCTGGCAGCTGGCCGAATATTTCGGCTTCACCGAGGATTTTATCCGCAAAGCCATCTGCTTTTATCGCTGCGGCAACCTGGCCGACGAACAATTTCTCGTCCATGACTGAGGGGCCGGAGGGGGATTTTAGCCTGTTCAGTGGGTGTTTCGCCCGCTGCGGCGGGCGGGAGTTTCGCGCCTTGCGAGGCGCGACCAGAGGCCCTGCCTCTGGACTCCGCGATTTTTTGAAAAAAATCGAGTAAAACTTTTATATTTTGGATTTTGTAGTGGTTTGGTTCGGTGCCGCTGAAGGAGTGCGGCAGCGCTCTCAATCCATGCTTCGCATTGTTGCGGTGAGAGGGCCAAAGGCCCCTCAAATCGAATAGAACCCAGTTCGCTTTATTTTTTCAAACGGGCGCAAGGGCGGCAAGGGCCGGTTTGGCAAGAGCACCCGGCGCGGAATGTTTCGTCAGGGCAAGATGTGGATGCGCCGCCATACTGGATGTATGGCAAGCAGCCGCAGCGCGGCCCTGGCGGAACAGGCCCGGCGGGGGCCGCAGACACAACCGGACCGCGTCGCCCATAAACATACACAACCGGACCGCACCGCCCATAAGATATCAGGGGGAAACCCCAGACTATTTGCGGAAATGGAGCGAATGACTATGGGTAATACCCTGGGATTACAGGAGTTACGGCCCGGACAGCGGGCCGTGGTCTGGTCTGTGGACCCGGCGGCGCCGCTGAGCCGCCGGTTGTTGGACCTGGGATTTGTGAAAGGGACGGAGGTCCGGTGTCTGGGCCGCAGTCCGTTCGGGGACCCGTCGGCCTACGGGCTGGGCGGGACGGTGCTGGCCCTGCGGGCCATGGACGGCGCTGCCGTCACCGTCACGGAGGCCGCGCCATGGGACTGACGCGGCGGGCCACGGGCCGGTATGCCGTGGACCGGGGCCTGTATCTCCGGAGCCGTCCCGAAGATAGAGTCATTGCCCTGGCGGGCAATCCCAATGTGGGAAAAAGCACCGTGTTCAACGGTTTGACGGGGTTACATCAACACACCGGCAACTGGCCCGGCAAGACCGTGGCCAATGCCCAGGGCCGCTGTACCGACGGCCGCCGGAATTACATTGTCGTGGACATACCGGGGGCCTACTCCCTGTCGGCCCGGTCGGCGGAGGAGCAGGTGGCCCGGTCCTTTCTCTGTTTCGGACGGCCCGACGCGGCGGTGGTGGTCTGCGATGCCACCTGTCTCGAGCGGAGTTTGCACCTGGTATTGCAGGTCATCGAAACGGGTTTGCCCGTGGTGGTCTGCGTCAATCTGCTGGACGAAGCCAAACGCCGGGGCCTGACTGTTGATGTCCCGGCCTTGTCCCGGCGGCTGGGCGTGCCGGTGGTGGGCACCGTGGCGCAGAAAAAATCCACCCTCCGCCGGATTCTCCGGGCCTTGGGCGATTTGCTGGACGCTCCGGGGGACGCCACACCCCTGCGGCCCGTCTACAGTGCGGAGGTGGAAGCGGCGGCGGCCCAGGTGGAGGACGCGCTGCAATCGGTGGACCTGGGCAAACTGGACCGCCGTTGGGTGGCCCTGCGGCTGCTGGAAGGGGAGCCGGACCTGTTGGACCAGCTGGAGGAGACCGTGGGCCAGCCCTTGCGCTCCCTTGCGCTCCCCGTGGACCGGGGCCTGTTGGAGCGGGATTTGGCGGAAACCCTGCACCTGACGGCACGGGCCATCTGTGCCGAAACCGTCACCCAGACGGCCCCCAGAGGGGAGGGCCGTCTCGACCGGATTTTCACCGGACGATGGACGGCGTTTCCGGTGCTGCTGCTGCTTTTGGCGGTGATTTTCTATCTGACCATGGCCGGGGCCAATGTGCCGTCGTCGTGGCTGGCGTCTCTCTTTGACCGGGGCGGCGTTGCCCTCAATGCTCTGCTGTCCGATGCGCCGGACTGGGTGCGCAGCGCGGTGGTGGACGGCGTTTACGGCGTGCTCTCGTCGGTGGTTTCGGTGATGCTGCCGCCCATGGCCATCTTTTTTCCCCTGTTTACGCTGTTGGAGGACAGCGGCTACCTGCCCCGCGTGGCCTATGTCCTGGATAAACCCTTTGAAAAGTGCCGCGCCTGCGGCAAACAGGCCCTAACGATGATGATGGGCTTTGGCTGCAATGCCGCCGGTGTCGTGGGCTGCCGTATCATCGATTCCCCACGGGAACGGCTGCTGGCCATGCTCACCAACAATCTGGTCCCCTGCAATGGCCGGTTTCCCACGCTGTTGGCCTTGTCGGCCATCTTTTTCGCCGGACGGGGCGGCATGGTCCCGGCCCTGCTGGTGACTGGTTTTGTGGTCCTCGGTGTGGGGCTGACATTTTTGTTGACCTGGATGTTGTCCCGAACCGTGCTCAAGGGTGTGCCGTCGTCCTATGTATTGGAGCTGCCCGCCTACCGCCGCCCCCAGGTGGGGCAGGTGGTGGTCCGCTCCCTCTTGGACCGGACCTTGTTTGTCCTGGGTCGTGCCGTGGCCGTGGCGGCTCCGGCGGGTCTGATTCTGTGGCTGCTGGCCCATTGGACCATCGGCGGTGTGAGCATGCTCAACCATGCCGCCGCGTTTCTCGACCCGGTGGGCCGTTTCCTGGGCATGGACGGGGTCATTTTGCTGGCCTTTCTTTTGGGATTTCCCGCCAATGAGATTGTGATTCCCATTGCGGTGATGATTTACCAGGCCCAGGGAGCGCTGAGCGACACGGGCACCTATGCGGCCCTGGGCCGGGTGCTCATCGACAACGGCTGGACCTGGGTCACCGCCCTGTGTGTCCTGCTGTTTTCCCTGTGTCACTGGCCCTGCTCCACCACTCTGCTGACCATCCGCAAGGAATCCGGCAGCTGGAAATGGGCCTTGCTGGCCGCCCTGGCCCCCACGACCCTCGGCGTGGTCCTCTGCGCTCTGGTCAACGTGGTGCTGGGGTGAGGGTGCGTCAGGGGTGTTTCGCGCCGTGCGCGGCGCGGGTGTTTCGCTGGCTGCGGCCAGCGGGTATTTCGCGCCTTGCGAGGCGCGACCAGAGGCCCTGCCTCTGGACTCCGCGATTTTTTGAAAAAAATCGAGTAAAACTTTTCAATGTTGGGATTCTTATTAGATTTGGTGCGGTACCACTGAATCAGTGCGGCAGCGCCCTCAATCCATGCTTCGCATTGTTGCGGTGAGAGGGCCAAAGGCCCCTCAGCCCCGCCGGGAGATTGGTGGTATGGGTTCGTCATGGTGCGGTGGTTC
>DVJJ01000035.1 GCA_018716875.1 Candidatus Avoscillospira avistercoris | reverse complement strand
CGCCCATGGCGGCCTTGAAGTCATCCTCGTACTTTTCCCGCATGTCGCGGTACTCTTTTTCGCTGAGAATCTGATACTTGGTCAAGGGGCAGTCGCCGGGATCGGTGACAATATAGGAGGCAAAGTACAGAACTTTCTCCAGAATCCGGGGGCTGATATCCAGCAGCAGACCCATCCGGGAGGGAATGCCCTTGAAATACCAGATGTGGGAGCAGGGGGCGGCCAGCTCGATGTGGCCCATGCGCTCACGGCGCACCTTGCTCTTGGTGACCTCGACGCCGCAGCGGTCGCAGATCTTGCCCTTATAGCGGATTTTCTTGTACTTGCCGCAGTGGCACTCCCAGTCCTTGGTGGGGCCAAAGATCTTTTCACAGAACAGGCCGTCCCGCTCGGGCTTGAGGGTCCGGTAGTTGATGGTCTCCGGCTTTCTCACCTCGCCGAAGGACCACTGACGGATCTGTTCCGGTGAAGCAATACCGATTTTAATGGCGTCAAAGGTTGCGTAGCTCATCGTATCACTCCTCCTTACATCTCATCATCCATGCTGTCGAAGGGGATGTCCTCGTCAGCTAACAGGTCGTCAACGTCCCCGGCCAGGTCGTCATCCTCCTCGCCGTCATCGACGCTGTCGAAGAGACCCGCGGCAGCCTGACCGGCGCCCAGAGCGTCCTCGGCGTCAGCGACTTCATAACCGGCACCGGCGGCTTCGTTCTCGTCGGCCACATACGTCTCGTGGCCGCCGTAGCTGATCTCATCCTCGTCCTCGTCCTTCAGCTCGATCTCGTTGCCCTCCTCGTCCAGAACGCGGATATCCAGACACAAGGACTGGAGCTCCTTGACCAGAACCTTGAAGGATTCGGGCACGCCGGGCTTGGGCACATTGTGGCCCTTGACGATGGCTTCATAGGTCTTGACACGGCCCGTCACGTCGTCGGACTTGACCGTGAGGATTTCCTGCAGCGTGTACGCCGCACCATAGGCCTCCAAGGCCCACACTTCCATCTC
Source organism: Candidatus Avoscillospira avistercoris (assembly GCA_018716875.1). Lineage (GTDB taxonomy): Bacteria > Bacillota > Clostridia > Oscillospirales > Oscillospiraceae > Avoscillospira_A > Avoscillospira_A avistercoris. The sequence continues at coordinate 3,676 of DVJJ01000035.1, read as the reverse complement.
ACCGAAGCGCTGGCCGCCGAACTGGGCCTTGCCGCCCAGGGGCTGCTGGGTGACCAGGGAGTAGGGACCGGTGGAACGGGCGTGAATCTTATCGTCAACCAGATGGTGGAGCTTGAGGAAGTAGACGTAACCGACGGTGACGCGGTTGTCGAAGGCGTCGCCGGTGCGTCCGTCGTAGAGGATGCTCTTGCCGTCGGCCACGCGGAGACGGCCCTCCTGCTGCCAGGCTTTCAGCTGGGCCATGTCGGCCTTCTCCTCGGCGGTCAGGGGACGCAGAGGCTCCTTGGCCAGACCGCCCTCGGGGATTTCACCCTCGCCGGCCAGATACAGCTCCTTGCCGGTCAGGGTCTCGTCCACGCCCACCTCGCGGGCCAGACCGGCCATCTTGAGGGTCTCGTGGATGTCGTTTTCGGTGGCGCCGGAGAAAATGGGCGTGGCAATCTTCCAGCCCAGGGTCCGGGCGGCGTAGCCCAGATGGACCTCCAACACCTGACCGATGTTCATACGGGACGGCACGCCCAGGGGGTTCAGCACGATATCCAGGGGGGTGCCGCCGGGCAGGAAGGGCATATCCTCCTCGGGCAGAACGCGGGAGACAACGCCCTTGTTGCCGTGACGGCCGGCCATCTTGTCGCCAACCGAAATCTTACGCTTCTGGGCGATATAGACGCGGACCACCTTGTTGACGCCGGGGGACATTTCATCGCCGTTTTCACGGGTGAAGACCTTCACATCGACGATGATGCCGCTCTCGCCGTGGGGCACCTTCAGGGAGGAGTCACGGACCTCGCGGGCCTTCTCACCGAAGATGGCGCGGAGCAGCCGCTCCTCGGCGGTCAGCTCGGTCTCGCCCTTGGGGGTGACCTTACCAACCAGATAGTCACCGGAGGTGACCTCGGCGCCGATGCGGATGACGCCGTTTTCGTCCAAATCCTTCAACGTGTCTTCGCCCACGTTGGGGATGTCGCGGGTAATCTCCTCGGGGCCCAGCTTGGTGTCACGGGACTCGGTCTCGTACTCCTCGATGTGGATGGAGGTAAAGACGTCCTCGCGGACCAGGCGCTCGTTGAGGAGGATGGCGTCCTCGTAGTTGTAGCCTTCCCAGGTCAGGAAGCCGATGAGGACGTTCTTGCCCAGGGCGATCTCACCCTGGGAGCAGGAAGGACCGTCGGCAATGATCTGCTCCGTGTCCACCCGCTCGCCCACGGAGACGATGGGGCGTTGGTTGACACAGGTACCGGCGTTGGACCGGGCAAACTTGGTGAGCCGCTGGGTGGCCACATTGCCGTTGTCATAACGGATGGTGATTTCGTCGGCGGACACCTTTGTGACGGTGCCGGGGCCCTTGGCCTTGAGGCACACTTCGGAGTCCACGGCGCACTTGTGCTCGATGCCGGTGGCGACCACGGGGGCCTCGGTGATCAGCAGGGGCACGGCCTGGCGCTGCATGTTGGCGCCCATCAGGGCGCGGTTGGCGTCGTCGTTCTGGAGGAACGGGATAAAGGCGGTAGCCACAGAGGTCATCATTCTGGGGGAAACGTCGATATAGTCGATGACTTCCCGGTCCACGGCGGTAATCTCGTCGCGGTGACGGCAGATGATGCGCTTGTTGGCCAGGCAGCCGTTCTCATCCAGCGGCTCATTGGCCTGGGCAATATAGAAATCGTCTTCCACGTCGGCGGTCATATAGTCCACCTCGTCGGTGACGAAGCAGCCGTTTTCGTTCTTGACCACCTTACGGTAGGGGGCTTCGATAAAGCCGTACTCGTTGATTTTGGCGAAGGAGGCCAGATAGTTGATCAGACCGATGTTGGGACCTTCGGGCGTCTCAATGGGGCACATACGGCCGTAGTGGCTGTAGTGGATATCGCGGACGTCGAAGGAGGCGCGCTCCCGGCTCAGACCGCCGGGGCCCAGAGCGGAGAGACGGCGCTTGTGGGTCAGCTCGGCCAGGGGGTTGTTCTGGTCCATGAACTGGCTCAGGGGGGAGGAGCCGAAGAACTCCTTGATGACCGCCGTCACGGGGCGGATGTTGATAAGCAGCTGGGGCGTGGTCTTGTCCTGCTCCTGGGTGGTCATGCGCTCGCGAATGACGCGCTCCAGACGGGTGAAGCCCACACGGAACTGGTTCTGGAGCAGCTCGCCCACGCAGCGGAGGCGACGGTTGCCCAGGTGGTCGATGTCGTCGGTGGTACCGGCGCCGTAGACCATGCAGTTGAGGTAGTTGATGGAAGCGAGGATGTCGTCCTTGGTGATGTGCTTGGGAATCAAGTCGTCCTGGCGCTCTTCAATGGCATTCTTCCAGCCGTTGGCGGGGACGGTCTCCAGCATCTCCTTGAGGACGCGGAAGCAGACCTTCTCCCGGATGCCGTACTCGGCGGGATCGAAGTCCACAAAGTTCTTCATATCCACCATGCCGTTGGAGAAGACCTTGACAATGCGGCCATCGATGTTCAGCAGTGCCTCGTTGACGCCGCGGGCGGAGATCTGCTGGGCCTCCTCGCGGGTCAGGGTCTTGCCGTCCATAAACAGAATCTCACCGGTCATGGGGTCGGCCACGGGCGCGGCCAAGGTCTGACCGGCCAGACGGCTCCAGATGTCCATCTTCTTGTTGAACTTGTAGCGGCCCACCTTGGACACGTCGTAGCGGCGGGCGTCAAAGAACAGGGCGTCCATGTAGGACTCGGCGTTCTCCACCGTGGGGGGTTCGCCGGGGCGCAGCTTGCGGTAAATCTCCAGCAGGGACTCCTCCCGGGTGTGGCAGGCGTCCTTCTCCAGGGTGGCGATGATGCGGGGGTCCTCACCAAAGAGCTCCTTGATCTGGCCCTCGCTCTCGATGCCCAGGGCGCGGATCAGGCAGGTGATGGGGATTTTGCGGTTCTTGTCGATGCGGACATAGAACACATCGTTGGCGTCGGTCTCATACTCCAGCCAGGCGCCGCGGTACGGAATGACCGTGGCGGTATAACTGTGGATGTCGGCCTTGTCCACGATATCGCCGTAGTACATACCGGGGCTGCGGACGATCTGGGAGACAATGACGCGCTCGGCGCCGTTGATCACGAAGGTACCGCCGTTGGTCATCAGGGGGAAATCACCCATAAAGATTTCCTGTTCCTTGATGGTGTTGGCGGCCTTGTTGCGCAGGCGCACCCGGATTTTGATGGGCTTGGCGTAGGTGGCGTCCCGCTCCTTGCACTCCTCCACGGTATACTTGGGCTTTTCGTCCATGCTGTAGTCCAGGAAGGACAGCTCCAGGTTGCCGGAGTAGTCGGTAATGGTGTCGATGTCCTTGAAGACCTCCCGCAAGCCTTCCTTGAGGAACCACTCAAAGGAATCCTTCTGGATCTTCAACAGGTTGGGGATCTCCAGGATGTCCTTGTGCTTGGAGTAGCTCTTACGCAGAGTTTTGCCAAAGTATACGTCCTTGACCATCTCCATTATGAATCATCACAGCCTTTCTCTCGGCCCGCGGGCCGGTGGTAGTTTCCGTCCGTTTTTGATACGCCCGGATGCGTTGTTTAATTTATCCCAACGTGCCTTGATTCCGCCGCCACGCTGTGGTATACTACCCACGCAAAGCAAAAGATTGGGGCACTGGGCATAATCAGGCATTATGGATATCTATTCTAACACGCCCGAAACCTGGTGTCAACAGGATGTGGAGAAAAAACAG
>DVJJ01000034.1 GCA_018716875.1 Candidatus Avoscillospira avistercoris | reverse complement strand
CTCCACGGCGCAGCTGAGGGCGTCGCGGTGCTCGGCGTCGGAGAGGGTGGAGCCCTCGCCGGTGGTGCCGCAGATGACCAGGGCGTTGATGCCCTCGTCAATCTGCCAGTTGATGAGCTTTTTGAAGGCGGCAAAATCGATGCCGTTTTCGTCGGTGGGGGTGATAAGGGCCGTGGCTACGCCGCGGAAAATGGGTTCATGCTTCATGATCGCAACTCCTTCATAGTCTCAAATGGCCTGGAAAAAATAAAATAGCCGATGCAAGCATCGACTATCGGAATCCCTGCAATCCATCCGCCGGGGGGTTCTGAAAGGGTCCCGTGGACAGACGCCGTGTTCTGATAGCACTCCGCATAGCACTCCGCAAATGCGACAGTCAGACGGCTGTTGACCGTCTGCCCAGGGTACCTTTCCGCCTCGGGCCCCTTCGGCGACGATCCCTTTCCCAATTCGCACAGCTCTGCGAAAGCCTGGGGCAAAACCGGTACTCTTGATGCGTCGCGCCTCTATCATTCGTTTTATTGCACTATTCAACTGCTAGAAGTTTAGCATACGCGACAAATGGTGTCAATAGGAATTGAATACTTTATGAAAGTATGGTGGATTTTTCGTGAAAATTCACGGAAAACAGCTGGTCCCCTCCGTGGATGGCCCTTGACTTTTTCGCAATGGTGCGCTACACTGAGACGGTAAGTTCATCGAAGACAACGGCGATGAAGAGGAGAGTACGCCCTGCCGACGCGGCAAAGAGAGCTTCCGTATGGTGAAAGGAAGCCCGATAGGCTGGGGGGAACATGGCCTCGGAGCCTCGCACCGACCGTTCCGGTGGGAACGTTAGGCTGCGATGGGTGCGCCCATTACAGCGCCGGGGTATCGGCAACGGCACCCGCAGAGTCTCCGTCCGTGAGGGCGGGGAGAACCAAGGTGGTATCACGCGGCAGCAGCTCGCGTCCTTGCAGTCTATGCAGGGACGCGTTTTTTGTTGCCTGCTCATCCATTTTACAGACAGGAGGAACCTCAGTATGAATCCCTACCAAATTGAAACCCGCTGCCTCCAGGGCGGCTATGTCCCCGGCAACGGCGAACCCAGAGCCGTCCCCATCATCCAGTCCACCACCTTCCGCTATGACAGCAGCGAGTCCCTGGGACGGCTGTTTGACCTGGAGGAGAACGGCTATTTCTATTCCCGCCTGCAAAACCCCACCTGTGACAACGTGGCGGCCAAAATCTGTGCATTGGAGGGCGGTACGGCGGCTATGCTGACGTCGTCCGGCATGTCGGCGGTGTTCTTCTCCGTCTTCAATATCGCCACCTGCGGCGACCATGTGGTGTGCTCCTCCACCATCTACGGCGGCAGCTTTAACCTCTTTGCCGTCACCATGAAGAAAATGGGCGTGGAGTTTACCTTTGTCCATCCCGACTGCACCGAGGAGGAGCTGAACGCCGCGTTCCGGCCCAACACCAAGGCCGTCTACGGCGAGACCATCGCCAACCCGGCCCTGACGGTGCTGGATATCGAAAAATTCGCACGGGCCGCCCACGGCCACGGCGTGCCCCTGATTGTGGACAATACCTTTGCCACCCCCATCAACTGCCAGCCCCTCCGCTGGGGTGCGGATATCGTGGTCCACTCTACCACCAAGTATATGGACGGCCACGCTTCGGCCCTGGGCGGCTGCATCGTGGACGGCGGCAACTTCGACTGGATGGCCCACGCCGACAAGTTCCCGGGCCTGTGTACCCCCGACGAAAGCTACCACGGTCTCGTCTATGCCGAGAAGTTCGGCAAGGAGGGGGCCTATATCACCAAGGCCACGGTCCAGCTCATGCGGGATCTGGGCGCCTGCCAGTCGCCCCAGAGCGCCTATCTGCTGAATGTGGGCCTGGAGAGCCTCCACGTCCGCATGGAGCGCCACTGCCAGAACGCCCAGGCCATTGCCGAGTTCCTGCAAAACCATCCCCAGATCGAGTGGGTCAACTACAGCGGTCTGCCGGACAATAAATATTATGATCTGGCCAAAAAGTATCTGCCCAAGGGCTCCTGCGGCGTCATCAGCTTCGGCGTCAAGGGCGGCCGCGCCGCCGCGGAGGGCTTTATGGACCGGCTGAAGCTCATCACCATCGCCACCCATGTGGCCGACGCGAGAAGCTGCTGCATCCACCCGGCCAGCACCACTCACCGCCAGATGAACGACGCGGAGTTGGTGGCCGCCGGCGTCAGCCCCGAGCTGGTACGCCTGTCCGTGGGTCTGGAAAACGTCCAGGACCTCATGGACGATATCGCCCAGGCTCTGGCCTGAGAAGGGAGCCGACTATGCCCATTCGGATTCCCAACGATCTGCCCGCCACCAAAACCCTGCTGGATGAAAACATCTTTGTTATGACGGAGACCCGGGCCATGACCCAGGATATCCGGCCCCTGGACCTGCTGATTCTCAATCTGATGCCCACCAAAATCGACACGGAGACCCAGCTGGCCCGGCTCCTGGGCAACACGCCCCTCCAGGTCAATATGGAGCTCATGCAGATGTCCACCCATGAATCGAAAAATACCTCGTCGGAGCATATGCTGGCCTTTTACAAGACCTTCGACCAGGTGCGGCACCGGAAGTTTGACGGCATGATCATTACCGGCGCACCGGTGGAGCAGATGCCCTTTGAGGAGGTGGACTACTGGCCGGAGCTGTGTGAGATCTTCGAGTGGACCACCACCAACGTCCACAGCACGTTCCACATCTGCTGGGGCGCCCAGGCGGGTCTCTACTACCACTACGGCATCCAGAAACACCAGCTGAAAGAGAAAATGTTCGGCGTGTTCCCCCATACGGTGGACTATAAGCGGTCCATTCTGTTCCGGGGCTTCGACGATACCTTTATGGTGCCCCACTCCCGCCATACCACCATTGACCGGGCCGACGTGGAGCGGGTGCCCAGTCTGCGGGTCCTGGCGTCGTCGGAGGAGGCCGGCGTCTACGCCGTCTCGTCCCGGCAGGGGCGGCGGGTGTTTATCATGGGCCACTCTGAATATGACCCCGGCACGTTGGACAAGGAGTACCGCCGGGATAAGGCGGCAGGATTGCCCATTGCCCCGCCCAAGAACTATTTCCCCAATGATGACGACACCCAGCCGCCCATGGTGTCCTGGCGGGCCCACGCCAATCTGCTCTATTCCAACTGGCTCAACTACTTTGTCTACCAGACGACGCCCTACGACCTCAAAAACCTTTCTCAACAGCCGTCCAGTGGGGAGTTCCAATAAGTGTAAAAATTGTGAAATCGGAGAAAAACCGGCAGCTTTCGCGGAAAGCTGCCGGTTTTTTGATGGGAAATGTAGAACAATGTCAAAAGTTATCCACAAAACTGTGGATAAAGTATGAACGGACAGGGGAAAAAGCGCCCCATGGAGCTGTGTAAAAACGGGGAATCCATGGGGCCGCCCGATGGGTCAACGGGACAAAAGCCGGTACAGCATGGCGATGGTCTCCAACCGGGTGACGGTGCGATTGGCGGAGAAATTGCCGTCGTCGTCGCCGGTGACCATGCCCAATCCCTGGGCAATGGCCGCGTAGCCGAACAGTGCGTCAGGAATGGCATCGGCGTCCTTGTAATCACACCGGAAGATGCCCGGCAGCTGGGCTGCTTCTCCAAAGCCGTTGTCGTCCAACAGATACCGCACCAGCTCGCCGCGAGTCAGAATGGCGCTGTCGTTCCGCTCCGAAGCCGTCAGCAGACCGGTGGAATAGGCGTAATCATAGACCGTGTCGGCGCTGTCTTCGTCTTCCAGGTTTACAAGAATGCCGCGGGTGCTCAGCAGCAGCGCCATCAAATCCAGCTGGGTCAGGGACTTGTTTGGCTCCAGCTTGCCGCCCAGCCAGCCCACACCGTAGTCGGCCAGAGCTTCGGCCATGTCCTTGCCCCAGCTTCCCTCCAAATCGCTGTAGGTGATGACGCGGCTGTTCCCTGTGACCGGAGGCTTGACGGCGTCACCGCTCTTGGCGTCGATGCCCAGGTAGTAATCCTTCTGGGACAGGGCATAACCCAGCTTCAATTCATGCACATAGGTGTAGCCCAGGTCCAGCAGGGGGCGGTATTGCTCGCTGTAGTCGCTGAGGGCCACGGGGACTTGTGTATAACCGGGAACCACGTCAAAGGTGGCAAACCAGGCATCCAGGGCTGCTGCTTCGGTGAGAATGCCGTCGGCGCTGTCAAAAGTCGGGTCCGTCTCGAAGTCCCGGTACAGGTTGATGACGTCGCCGGTCTGGCCGTCAATGGCAATGGTCAGGGTGTTCTGCGGGAAGAAATAGCCGTTTACTTGCTGGGCATAGGTAAAGGTGTGGACCCGCAGACCCGTTTCCGGACCGGCTTCCTGGGAGTCATAGAGGGCCGATTTCGTAAAGTCGCCGCCCCACAGCGTTTGAAGGAACGCTTCGGCCTTGGTCTGGGCCGCAGCAGGGGAGACGGTGGGCTGGAAGTCCTCGTCCGCCCAGGACGTGCCGCTGGCCGACAGGATTTCCCCGGTCTTGGCATCTACGGTGATGGAACGGTTGAACTCGTAGGGGGTGCTGACCTCCTCGGGGCTGCCGGAACTGCCGCTGCGGCTGTAGCGGAGGGTAGCCGTGACCTGCTGGGTCTCCCGATTCAGCGCATAGGAGCAGTTGTTGAGGGTATAGCCGCTGAGCCCCAATTCGCTGTAAGCCCGTACCGCTTTGTCCAGGGCGTCCTTGTCCTTGACGTCTTTCATCTGGGCGATGCCCTCCAACTCCGCGTCGGTGAGACCGTTGTCGGCGCTGTCCTCGGTGGTGCCGCCGGTGGCACTGTCACTGCCTTCGCCCTTGCTGAGATTGCCGTAGAGGGCCGTCAGGTCCACCAGCTTGCCGGTGGCGGCGTCCACGTAAAAGCTGTTGGAATCCTCGGGCAGATAGCGCAGGACCGCCGTATTGCTGTCCTCGTCCAGAACATATTCCAGCCGCAGCGCCAGGGTGCCTTTGAGCAGATTGGAGGCGTTGGCGGTTTGCTCTTCGGTCAGGGCTGCCGGGGCGGCAGGGAAGGGAAGATAGACATCATAGCGGTCATCCCGCCGGTAATTGAGCACCTGGCCCGTGTGGCTGTCCACAGCAATGGACAATCCCAGCGGGGTGGGATAGCCATGGAGCGTCAGGGCTCCATGGAAGTAATAGCGGTCGCTGTCTATGGAGCCCATGGTCTCTGTGTCTTCCAGCTGGGCGTCCAGAGGAGCGGTAACCACCTTGTCGAGGAAGTTCTGTGCAATGGCTTGGGCCTCCATGGGACTGTACTCCGGGAACGCGGGATTCTGACTGGTGGAGCCGGTGGAGTCGCTGTAATTGTAGTGGTAGATGGTGCCGTCCTCCGACGCCGACACCCGCAGAGAGCGGCCCTCACCCTCCCAGTTAAGGCTCCAGAAGGACTGGAAGGTGGTCTCCTCCAGTTCTCCATAGAAGGTGTCGTAGCCGTCGTCAATGGACAGCGTCTCCTTGACGGCTTGTGTCACTTGGGTGAGCCGCTGGTCAGTGGCCGCCGCCACGGGCAGAACCGCCGTGGTCAGTACCGCCAGACTCAGCAATAGGCTGGTCAGCTTTTTCATGGTGGATTCCTCCTTCTTTTTAAACCGGTGAGTTGCTTTTCACTTTCTTAAACGAAAATGACGGGCCATGGTGGCAGGGAAACTCTGCCAAAAAACAGATAAAAAAACTATGCAGGAAATACAAAACCGCCGGAAGCAGACGGCTCCGGCGGTGGGGGTCAGATATGGAAACACTTCTGGATGTTCCGGTGGGTACCCAGAACCAGAATGGTGCTGTTGGCGGGCAGCAGCGTGTCCGGCGTGATGACCGTCATGGAGAACTTGCCGCCCTGCTTGATGGCCAGCAAATTGACATTGTACCGTTTGCGGATATCCAGCTGTCCGATGGATTTGCCCACCCAGTTGTCCGGCACGGTCACTTCAAAAATGGCATGGTCATCGCCCAGGGAGATATAGTCCGCAATATGGTCGGAGCTGAACCGGATGGCCGTCCAAATGGCCATCTGCTTTTCCGGATAGACCACTTCGTCAGCGCCGTTGCGCAGCAAAAACTTGGCCTGCACATCCCGGGCTGCCCGGGCCACCACCTTGGGCGCGCCCAGCTCTTTCAGCAGGGATGTAGTCTCCAGGGAGCTTTGGAAGTTGTCACCAATGGCTACAATGCAAACGTCAAAGTTGCGGACCCCCAGGGAGGAGAGAAACTCCTCGCTGGTGCTGTTGCCAATCTGAGCGTTGGTGACGTAGGGCAGCACGGCGTTGACCCGGTCCTCGTTCTGGTCCACGGCCATGACCTGATGATTCAGTTCGTTGAGCTTTCGGGCAATGTGACGGCCAAAACGGCCCAGTCCGATGAGCAGAATGGTTTTCATAGTATGTAATTCCTCCAAATTTCTCAATACAACACGTCAGCCCACGGTAATGCGTTCCTGGGGCAGCTTGGCGCGGGATTTTTGCATGCCTGCCATGGCGGCAAAAATCAGCGTCAGACCGCCTACCCGGCCGAAGAACATGAGCAGAATCAAAATCAGTTGGGAGACCCAGGACAGCATGGGCGTAATGCCCAGCGTCAGGCCCACGGTGCCGATGGCCGATGCTGTCTCAAAGAGACAGTCCACCATGGGCAGCCCCTCCATGCGGCTGATGGCCAGGGAACCCAGCAGAAACAGCACCAGATACATCATTAAAATAGTAGCGGCATTGCGGACGGCTTCATCGGGCACCCGGCGGCCATAGCAATGGGCGTTTTCCCGGCGGCGGAATACGGCGATGGATGCCGCCAGCAGCACGGCCACGGTGGTGGTTTTCATACCGCCGGCGGTGGAGCCGGGGGAGCCGCCGATGAGCATGAGAATGGTCATCAGAGTTTGGCCGGTCTCGCTCATGGCGTTAAGGTCCGCTGTGTTGAATCCGGCGGTACGGGGCGTCACCGACTGGAACAGGGACAGCAGAATCCGCCGCCCCAGGGGTTCCCGTCCAAACTCAAAGAAGAAGAAATAGACGGCGGGCAGGATAATCAGCAGAGCTGTCACGGTGAGAATGACCTTGCTCTGCATCCGGTATTTCCGCAGATGGTGACGGTTGGTACGGATATCGTCCCAAGTGAGAAAGCCGATGCCTCCCACCACAATCAGAGCCATAATGGTGATGTTTACCACCGGGGACCCGGCGTAAGACATAAGGGAGGAAAAGGGTGCCTTGACGCCCATCAAATCAAAACCGGCGTTGCAGAAGGCGGAAATGGAGTGGAACACGGCGTACCAGAGACCCCGCAGAAATCCGAATTCTTTCCAGAAGCCGGGAAGCAGCAGCAGCGCGCCAATCAGCTCAACGGTAAAAACGGCCTTCAATATAAAATTGGTCAGCCGGACGACGCCGCCGACACTGGGGGCGGCAATGGCCTCCTGCATGGTGCTGCGCTGCATCAAACCGATACGGCGGCCCGACAAGACGGCAAAGGCGCCGGCCACAGTGACCACACCGAGGCCGCCGATTTGAATCAGCAGAATAATAATGAACTGGCCGAATTCGGTCCAGTAAGTGGCGGTGTCGTGGAGGATTAGCCCCGTGACACAGACGGCGGAGGTGGCCGTAAAGAGACCGTCAAGGAACGTGGCCCCCCGGCCGTCCTGGGTGGCAAAGGGAAGCGTCAGCAGCAGGCTGCCCAGGAGAATGACCAGGGCAAAGCCCAGACTGATGACCTGGGCCGAAGACAGTTTTTTCAGTTGTTTGCGTAACCACATGGGAAGATTCTCCTCGCCGGTTCTTTGCCGGAAGTATTGGTATCAGTCATTATACTATAAAAGATGTAAAAGGGGTATAAAGATTTTTGTTTTTTGGAAAGAAAAAACGACGAGGGAAAACGGCCGCCGTCCGCCACCCGCGATAGGGTAGGGACGGCGGCCTTACGGCTGACGCCGTGGAGATTACGCCATCTGCGGATGGCGCTTTGGGCCGAGAGGATTTCGCCCGCTGCGGCGGGCGACCGGGGCGCTGCCCCCTGGACCCCTGCGATTTTTTGAAAAAAACGAGTAAAACTTTTATTTTAGGGTCAAGACGGTTGTGGTGTACGCCAGAAGGTATGACAACCAGCTTTTTCTTTTAAATTGAATCGAATCAGCGCTTCCAGCAGATGATAGTCCAGGGGCATGTCCCACCGCATACAGATTTGCTCATTGGAACAGCTGTACCCTCTGGACTCAATGGTATCCCGGAAATGGGCGATGCCCTGTGGCTCCGGTACCACCGATAAGTAGTGGCGGGCCCGGGCAAACCCGATGATAAACGTCCCGTGACTGGTGTATACCGGCTGGTTCCACGACAGCCGCGGCGTCAGTTTGGGAAACTGGTCCTCCATCCATTGCAGCAGCCCCGCCATGCAGTCCCGCTGCTGCTGGTTCTGAATGCGGGCGAGATAGTTGGTAAAGACGTCCATGGAACTCCCTCCTTTTTACTAACAGTTTGCGTCGAAACTGTTAAATTTATACGGGTGTGGGGAAATGGACTGGATTTTTTCACTGTTTTGTGGTATCGTGTTTTTAATTACGGTTTCAAGGAGCGTTATGATGATTACAGTATTCGATTTGAGTTTACAGTACGGCGGCCAGCCGTTGTTTTCCCATGTGGATTTGCAGTTTACCCAGGGCAATTGCTACGGCATCATCGGCGCCAACGGCGCCGGCAAGTCCACCTTTCTGCGCATTCTCTCCGGTGAGTTGGAATCCACCTCCGGCGAGGTCCACATTCTGCCCAACGTCCGCATGTCCGTCCTGAAGCAGGACCAGAACAAGTATGACGATTACACCGTTATGGACACGGTGATCATGGGCAATCTGCACCTCTATGAGATTGGCAAGGAGATGAATGCCCTCTACGAAAAGGAGGACTTTTCCGACGAAGACGGTCTGCGGGCCGCCGATCTCCAGGCCGAATATGCCGAACTGGGCGGCTACGAAGCCGAGTCCGACGCCAGCCGGATTTTGCAGGGCCTTGGCGTGGGCACCGAGTTCCATGATACCCAGATGGCCCATATGGACGCCCGCCTCAAGGTGAAGGTCCTGCTGGCGCAAGCACTGTTCGGCAACCCCGACATTCTGATGATGGACGAGCCCACCAACAACCTGGATATCGACGCCATCAACTGGCTGGAGGATTTTCTTTTGGATTTCCCCGGTACCGTCATCGTGGTCAGCCACGACCGCCACTTCCTCAACACCGTCTGTACCCACATCGTCGATATCGATTACAACCAGATTAAAATGTATGTGGGCAACTACGATTTCTGGTATGAGTCCTCTCAGCTGGTCCAACAGCTGATCCGCAACCAGAACAAGAGAAATGAGGAAAAGATCAAGGAATTGCAGGAGTTTGTGGCCCGGTTCTCGGCCAATAAGTCCAAGAGCCGCCAGGCAACTGCCAGACGGAAGCTCCTGGACAAGCTGACCGTGGAGGAGATTCCCTGTTCTTCCCGCCGCTATCCCTGGGTGGGCTTCAACCCGGACCGGGAGGTGGGCAAGGACATTCTCTTTGTCACTGATGTGTCCAAGACCATCGACGGCGTCAAGGTCCTGAACAAGGTTTCCTTTGCTGTCCAGCACGGCGACAAAATCGCCTTTGTCGGTGAGAATGAGAACGCCCAGACGGCCCTGTTCCAGATTTTGACCGGTGAGATGGAGCCTGATGAGGGCAGCGTCAAATGGGGCCAGACGGCTACCCATTCCTATTTCCCCAAGGACAACACAGCGTATTTCCAGGATAATGACGACAATCTGGTGGAGTGGCTGCGGCAGTTCTCCCCGGACCCCCACGAAAGCTATCTGCGGACGTTTTTGGGCCGGATGCTGTTCTCTGGTGACGATGTCTATAAGCAGGTCAAGGTTCTGTCCGGTGGTGAAAAGGTCCGCTGTATGCTGTCCAAGATGATGCTGTCCGGCGCTAACGTCCTGCTGCTGGACCAGCCTACCAACCACTTGGATTTGGAGTCTATCGCTGCCTTGAATAATGGCTTGGAAGCCGTCAAGTGCAATGTGCTGGTGGCGTCCCATGACCATCAGTTGGTGCAGACCGTAGCCAACCGGATTTTCGACTTTGCCGCCGACGGCACCCTGACGGATTTCCGCGGGACCTATGACGAGTATTTGGAGAAGACCGGCCATCTGGCAGAAGGTTAACCCAGTGCATCGCACCCAAGAATAAAAGTTTTACTCGATTTTTTTCAAAAAATCGCGGTTTCCAAAGGCAGCGCCTTTGGTCGCGCCGCGCACGGCGCGAAATTCCCTTATCGTCTTTGAGCGCCATCCGTAGATGGCGCAATCCCTGGGGCGTAAGCCGAAGGCCGTCGTTCCCACCCCCCTATGGGGTGGTGAACGGCGGCCTTTTTACACAGCATGTAGATTCATTCGGAAAGGCGGGAGTGCCCCGGCTTGGCATTTTCGCTACATTACCAAACTAACGTGGCGAAATAGTCATCAGGGGTTTCAGCCCGCCGAATCAGCCGAACAGTGCCGTCGGTCTGCAACAGCAGTTCCGCCGACCGCAATTTGCCGTTGTACTGATAGCCCATGGCGAAGCCGTGGGCGCCGGTATCATGAATCACCAGATAATCGCCCCTGTCGATTTTGGGCAGCTGCCGGTCTATGGCGAATTTGTCGTTGTTCTCGCACAGGGAACCGGTCACGTCGTAGGTGTGATCGCAGGGAGCGTTCTCCTTGCCCAGTACCGTAATATGATGGTACGCGCCGTACATGGCCGGGCGCATCAGATTGGCGGCACAGGCATCCACACCAATGTATTCCTTATAGGTGTGTTTTTCGTGGACGGCTTTTGTCACCAGACAGCCATAGGGTCCCAGCAGGAACCGGCCCAACTCGGTGAAAATGGACACATCGCCCATACCCGCCGGGACCAGAATTTCCTCGTAAGCTTTCCGAACACCTTCACCGATGACGGCAATATCATTTTCCGGCTGTTCGGGCCGGTAGGGGATACCGATGCCGCCGGACAGGTTGATAAAGGCAATGTGACAGCCCGTTTCCCGCTGCAATTCCACGGCGGTCTGGAACAGAATCCGGGCCAATGCCGGGTAATATTCATTGGAAATGGTGTTGGAGGCCAGAAACGCATGGATGCCGAACCGCTTGGCCCCCAGCGCTTTGAGTTTGGTGAATGCCTCCGTCAGCTGGGCCCGCGTCATGCCGTACTTGGCCTCGCCGGGGTTGTCCATGACCTGGAAGCCCTCCTTGCTTTCACCCAACTGGAACACGCCGCCGGGGTTGTAGCGGCAGGAGATGGTCTCGGGGATAAAGCCCAAGGTGTTCTGCAAAAAGTCCACATGGGTCAGGTCATCCAGATTGATGGTGGCCCCCAGCTTGGCGGCCAGCTGAAATTCTTCGGCAGGGGTATCGTTGGAGGAAAACATGATGTCGCTGCCGGAGAAGCCGCAGCGCTCCGACATCATCAATTCCGTCAGGGAAGAACAGTCGGTGCCGCAGCCTTCCTCCTGCAAAATCTTCAAAATCTGCGGATTGGGCGTGGCCTTGACGGCAAAATATTCCCGAAAGCCGGGATTCCAAGAAAAGGCAGCCTTGAGACGGCGGGCACAGTTCCGGATACCGGTTTCGTCGTAAAGATAAAATGGGGTGGGGTACGTTTTCACGAGTTCCTGCACCTGGGGCAGGGTGACAAAGGGCGTCTTCATGGCCACAACTCCTGTCTATGATAAACTAATACTGTAAATAGTTATAGTGCAAACGTCCAAAAAAGTCAATGGGAGGCACGGACAAAATCCGTACCTCCCATTGTGAGCGTTTTCGGTGATTTTTACACGTTGAACAGGAAATTGACGATGTCGCCGTCCTTCATGACGTATTCCTTGCCCTCGGAGCGGACCAAACCCTTGGTGCGGGCGTTGGCCATGGAGCCGCAGGCCTGCATATCCTCAAAGGAAATGACTTCGGCCCGGATAAAGCCACGCTCGAAATCCGTGTGGATTTTACCGGCAGCCTGGGGAGCCTTGGTGCCGTTTTTGATGGTCCAGGCACGGCACTCGTCGCTGCCCGCCGTCAGGAAGGAGATCAGACCCAACAGGCTGTAGCTGCACTGAATCAGCTTGTCCAGACCCGATTCCTCCAGACCCAGATCCGCCATAAACAGAGCTTTTTCTTCCGGGTCGTCCAGATCAGCAATGTCGGCTTCCAGCTTGGCGCAGATGGGCAACACTTGGGAACCTTCTTCCTCTGCCAGCTTGCACACTGCGGCATAATGTTCGCTGCAATGGGGAGCGGCCACGGTTTCCTCATCCAGGTTGGCGGCATAGATGGTCTTTTTCAGCGTCAGCAGATCGGAGGTGGCAATGAGGGCCGCGTCGTCCTTCTCACAGGGGAACGTCCGGGCCAGCTTGCCCTTGTCGAGATGCTCCAGCAGTTCCTTGAACAGCTCCACCTCATGGGCCATCTTCTTGTCGCCGCCCTTCATGGCCTTCAGCCCACGCTCAATGCGGCGCTCCACCATTTCAATGTCAGCCATGACCAGCTCGAGATTGATGATCTCAATGTCCCGCAGAGGATTGGTGGAACCCTCCACATGGGTAATGTTGGGGTCGTCGAAGCAGCGGACCACATGGACAATGGCGTCAGTGGAACGAATGTTGGACAGGAACTTGTTGCCCAGACCTTCGCCCTTGGACGCGCCCTTGACCAGACCGGCGATGTCCACAAATTCGATAACGGCGGGGGTGAACTTCTTGGGCTGGAACTGATCGCGCAGCCATTCCAAACGCTTGTCGGGAACGGTGACCATGCCCACATTGGGGTCGATGGTGCAGAAGGGATAGTTGGCGGCTTCGGCGCCGGCGTTGGTGATGGCGTTGAACAAGGTGGACTTGCCCACATTGGGCAGTCCGACGATACCTAATTTCATTTTTTCTACAACTCCTTGATAATAGGGCGTTTGCGGGGTGTGGAAAGTGATTAGTCCACCATAACTCCACCAATTTACGCCCATTGGTTTTCTGTCTCAAACTGCCGAACGGCATCGGTCATGGATGCATTTGTAACATGAACGTACCGATCCATGGTTGTTTTGATGCTGGAGTGACCCAGAAGCATCTGCAGAACTTTGGGCTGCATACCACTTTCTATGGCACGAGTTGCATAAGTGTGGCGCAGAGCATGCATACAGAAATGCGGAATGTCTGCTTTTTCGCACAGCTTATAGAGATGTGTGTCATAGGAACTGTTTTTGGCCGGCTCCCCGGTTCGATAGTTGATAAAAACCAAATCGGACATCTGCATAGAAACCATTGTGCCGGTTCGACGATCCATGTATTCCAGCTGCTGGGACAAAAGCTCCGACTGCTTGCGGAACTCTCGCATGGCTTCTTCATCCCGCAATAGTTCATAGGCTCGCTGGGTAAGAGGAATCGTACGATAGCTCTGCTTGGACTTGGGAGGACCTGC
>DVJJ01000033.1 GCA_018716875.1 Candidatus Avoscillospira avistercoris | reverse complement strand
GAGGCCGGAGACCTGCAGGAAGCCGCCGTTCTCAGACTCGCCCGCGTAAGCGGAGCCGTGCTCCAGGGCATCGAGAATCTGCTGACCGCTGACTTCCACCAGGCAGGCCAGGTTGCCGAAGGGATGGACGGCGATGATGTCGCCGTAGGTAATCTCACCGGCAGCGATATCGGCACGGACGCCGCCGCCGTTGACAAAGGCCACATCGGCATCCAGCAGGGCCCGGTAGGCATCGGCGCAGAGGTCGCCCAGGTTGGTCTCAGCGGAACGGACAGCCCGCTCACCGGTGACCGGGTCCTTGGTGGTCAGTTCCACCTTGGAGGTGGCAACCACTTCGTTGGCCTTGTCCTGATACTGCTTCTGGATGGACTCCACCGTGGACTTCACCTGGTTGTAGGCGTCGGAGGTGGTGTCCACATCGGCCAGGGCCACCAGCTCCGTGGACAGCTTGCCGTCAGCGGAGATGGTCAGCTTGCCGATGGACTCGGCCTTGGTGCCGGTCTGGCTCAGGAGCACATCCTCACCCTTCTCGTTCTTGACGGTCTGGCTGGGGACGGTGCTGTGGGAGTGGCCGTCCAGCACCACGTCAATGCCGGAGGTGTTGGCGATAACTTCCGTGGACATCCAGGGGGAGCTTTCGGTGTCGTCGCCCAGGTGGGCCAGGGCCACCACGTATTCAGCGCCGGCGGCAATGGCCTCGTCAACGGTCTTCTGGACCTGATCGTACAATTCCTGACCGTTGTCGCCCTGGCAGAAGCCGTAGATGTACTCACCCTGTTCATTCTGGAAGTAGGCCGGGGCCGCCTTGGTCATGGTCTCGGGGGTGGAGATGCCCACATAGGCTACATCCACATTGCCGTAGGTGACCATTTTGTAGCTGTCCAGTACCGGGCTGCCGTCCTTGTTCACAAAGTTGCAGCTGAGATAGGGATACTGGGCCTGGTTGTTGGCGATGTCCAGGAAGGTATCCATCTGGAAGTCAAACTCATGGTTGCCGGGGATGGCCATATCATAGCCGGCCTTGTTCATGATTTCGACAATCCAGCTGCCCTTGGACATGGAGCCGAGGATACCGCCCTGAATGGCGTCGCCGTTGTCCACCAGGGTCACATAGTCGTTGCCGTACTGTTGCTGCATCTGGGCTTTGTAGCCCGCGATGGCGGCATAGGCCATACCGTCGTCGTTGGTGCAGTGGACGTCGTTGGTGTAGAGTACCACGATGTCCTGCCCGTCGGCGGCGCTGACGGGCAGCGCCATGGCCGATACCGTCGCCAGCGACAGGCCCAGAGCCACCAGTTTTTTCGCTCTCATGGGGAATTCCACCTTTCGTAATCACAAATGCCGTCTTCTCTATCGGCATTCTCTATACTATGATATCAGGTTCCGCCGCCCCTTGCAATGCATTTCACGAGAGCCTTACAAGATTTTACGCATCTTTCAATTTTTCACCATAAAATTCTGCAATATTTAACAATCAATTCCCTTCCTTGTCGGAAAAACTGTCAGGAAAGAATCCCCCGCCCCCTTGTGCCGGCGGGAAAACTATGCTATAACAGAATCAGCTCGTGACAGCTGCACGGCGCGGCTGGACGGAAAGAGGAGGTTTATGGTATGAAACTCGTCAAGAGCCTGCCCTTCAAGCTGTTGGTGGGCGTGGTACTGGGTATGATTCTGGGCCTGGTCATCCCCGAGAACGGGATACTGCACAGCCTGCTGCAAGTCATTGTCACCGTCAAGTATATTCTCAACCAGCTGATTTCCTTCTGCGTGCCCCTGATTATCATTGGATTTATTGCCCCGTCCATTGTCAAGCTGGGCTCCAATGCCTCGCGGATGCTGGGGGTGGCCCTGGTTATCGCTTACGCGTCGTCTTTGGGCGCGGCCCTGTTCTCCATGGCCGCCGGTTACGCCATTATCCCCGGCCTCAACATCGTCTCCCAGGTGGACGGCCTCAAGGAGGTCCCCGAAGCCATTTTCCAATTGGATATCCCGGCCATTATGCCCGTTATGAGCGCCCTGGTGTTCTCGGTGCTGGTGGGTCTGGCGGCCACCTGGACCGGCGCCCGTACCATTTCAGCGGTGTTGCAGGAGTTCCAGGAAATTGTGTTGAAGATTGTCACCAAGGTGGTCATTCCCATTCTGCCCATCTTTATCGCCTGTACCTTCTGCACCCTGGCCTATGAGGGCACCATCACCAAACAGCTGCCTGTCTTCCTGATTGTGGTCATCATTGTGATGATTGGACATTATATCTGGCTGGCTCTGCTCTACGGCCTCGGCGGCGCCTACTCCAAGACCAATCCCCTGGAAGTGGTGAAGCATTACGGTCCCGCCTATATCACCGCCGTGGGCACCATGTCGTCTGCCGCCACGTTGTCCGTGGCGCTGGAGTGCGCCCGCAAGTCCAAAACCCTGCGGCCGGATATGGTCTCCTTCGGCATTCCCCTGTTTGCCAATATCCATCTGTGCGGCTCGGTGCTGACGGAGGTGTTCTTTGTAATGACCGTCAGCAAGATTCTCTATGGTCAGCTGCCCAGTCTGATGACCATGGTGCTCTTCTGCGTTCTGCTGGGTATTTTTGCCGTGGGTGCGCCCGGCGTCCCCGGCGGTACGGTCATGGCGTCTCTCGGTCTGATTATGTCGGTGCTGAACTTTGACGGTACCGGTACGGGCCTGATGCTGACCATCTTTGCCTTGCAGGATTCCTTCGGCACCGCCTGCAATGTCACCGGTGACGGCGCTATGACGCTGATGCTCACCGGCTATGCCAAAAAGCATAACATTGCGGAAACCAATTTGGATTTCACCATGTAACGGAACTTGCAGCAACCCCCTGCACGGCCAGCCGTGCAGGGGGTTTTTTGTTAAAATGTAGCCATTCGCCCGGAAAAGTCTCTCCATCGCACCAAAATATAAAAAGTTTTACTCGATTTTTTTCAAAAAATCGCCGAGTCCAGAGGCAGCGCCTCTGGTCGCCCGTCGCAACGGGCGAAACTCCCGCCCGCCGCAGCGGGCGAAATGCCCTAGATCAATGGGAAACCTCCTTGATGACCGTCTGTTCCAGATAGTCGGGGTCGGGCAGCCGTTCGGTGATGATGGTGGCCTTTTCCAGGGGCAGCACCGTCACCGCCGAGAACTTTTCAAACTTGGAACTGTCGGCCAGGACGTAGGTGAGGTAGGACTGCTCGGCGGCCTTGGCCTTGATGGCGGCTTCCTCCGGGTCCGGGGTGGTGAAGCCCTGACGGATGGTAATGCCGTTGATGCCCAAAAACGCCTTGGTGAAGTTGTACTTTCCCAGTTCGGCCAGTGCCGTGGGACCGACGACGGCCCAGGTGCCGGGTTTCAGATAGCCGCCGATGATGTAGGCCCGCAGACCCATTTCCAGCATCCGGTGGGCACAGGCGATGCCGTTGGTGACGAATGTGGCCTTGCAGCCGCCCAGATAGTCAATCATCCGCATGGTGGTGGTACCGGCGTCCAGATAGATGACATCGTCATGGCTGATCAGGCCGGCGGCATATTTGGCAATGGCGGCCTTTTCAAACTGGAACAGCTGGGTTTTGGTGGGAACATCGGGCTCCTCGCCCTGGAACTCACTGGCGGCCAGAACAGCGCCGCCGTGGACCTTGTTGAGCCGTCCCTGTTTGGCCAGGGCCGTCAGGTCCCGGCGAATGGTGGCCTCGGAGGCCCCCGTCAGTTCACAAAGACGCATGACGCTGGCGGTCCGGGCGTCGCTGAGCTCCTGGAGAATCAGTTCAAAGCGCTTTTCAGCCAGCATGGTCTCCCCTCCTTTCCGGTTGGTCGATTTTGATTGTTTTTTTATCAAAGCCAATGATAACACTAAATTCAATCATAGTCATTCTTTTTCAATCATTTTCCGACAAAAAATTTTTCCCCTCCCCTGCCCTGGGTTCCGGCAAATAAAACAGGGCGGGACCCGGAAAAAAACCGAATCCCGCCCTGTGGGCGTTGGGGAAAGCATGGGGAACAATTATCCGAATTGTTGCAGAATTACCAGGATAATGCCATAGATTACACTGGCGGAGATACCGAAAACGAGGACCGGTCCGGCAATGGTGAACATCTTGGCGGCGACGCCCATGACAAGGCCCTCGGAGCGGTATTCCATGGCTGGGGATACCATGGCGTTGGAGAATCCCGTGATTGGAACCAGAGTACCGGCCCCGGCCACCTTGGCGATATCGTCAAAAACGCTCAAACCCGTCAGGAGCGCACCGCAGAAAATAACGGTGATGGACGTGAGGGTGCCGGCCAGTTCTTCGTCAAAGCCGACAGCCATCCAACCGGTGCGAATCAGTTGGGCAATGGCGCAGATGGCGCCGCCGATAAGAAAGGCGAACAGAACGTTTTTGTAGCTGGGGGATGAAGGGGACAAATTGGAAACGTATTGGTTGTATTCTTTAGGGGACATTTGCTGCATGAAAACACCTCCGATGCCCCTAGTATCCCCCAAAAAATTAAAAGTTTTACTCCATACGCAAAAAAATCCGCAGGAATGTTCCTGCGGATTTCTGTATCAAAGGATTAGTCCTTCTCCACCAGCTCGATGATAGCCATTTCAGCGGCGTCACCACGGCGGGGGCCGAGGCGGGTCACACGAGTGTAACCACCGTTACGCTTGGCGTAAGCGGGGGCGATCTCGTCAAACAGCTTCTTGGCGACGTCCTCCTTGGTGATCCAGGCCAGGGCCTTACGATAGGCAGCCAGGTCCTTCTTCTTACCCAGGGTGATCATCTTCTCGGCGATGGGCTGAATCTCCTTTGCTCTGTAGAACGTGGTCTCCAGCTTGCCGTTTTCAAACAGATAGGTAGTCATAGCTCTCAGCATAGCCTTCCGCTGATCGGTGGTTCTGCCGAGCTTACGAGTTCCGAACATTGATATTCCCTCCCTTTACAAGGTCACTTAGTTGTTAGAGTTGCTGTTGTCGTCGCTGGCCAGACTAAGACCCATCATTGCCAGCTTGTTCTGCACTTCCTCCAGCGACTTGCGGCCCATATTGCGTACCCTCATCATATCCTCGCCGGTTCTGGAGATCAGATCCTCGACGTTGTTGATATTGGCGCGCTTGAGGCAGTTGAAGCTGCGGACGGACAGGTCCAGCTCTTCGATGGTCATTTCAAGCACCTTGTCGCGGTGGGACTCGGCCTTTTCGACCACCGTCGTCTTGCTGGCCACGGCCTCGGAGAGGTCCGTAAACAGGCTCAGGTGATCGGACAGAATCTTGGCGCCAAGGGACACGGCGTCGCGGGCCGAAATGGTGCTGTCGGTCCAGACTTCCAGTGTCAGCTTGTCATAGTCGGTCATATTGCCCACACGGGTGTTCTCCACCGTATAGTTCACCTTATACACGGGGGTATAGATGGAATCGATGGGGATAACGCCAATGACACTCTGTGCGGACTTGTTGCGGTCGGCAGGAACATAACCGCGGCCATGGCTCAGGGTAATCTCCATGTTAAAGGTGGCGTCAGGGCCAAGGGTGCAGATGTGGAGATCCGGGTTGAGAATTTCCACATCGCCATCCACCTTGATATCGCCGGCACAGACCTCACACTCGCCGGAGGCGTCGATGTAAACGGTCTTGGTGCCCTGGCAATGGAGCTTGGCGATGATCTTCTTGACGTTCAGCACGATTTCGGTGACGTCTTCCTTGACGCCTGGGATCGTGGAGAACTCGTGCTGGATACCGGCGATCTTGATGGAGGTCGCAGCGGTACCCGGCAGCGAGGAAAGAAGGATCCGACGGAGAGAATTACCCAACGTGATGCCGTAGCCTCTCTCCAGGGGGTCCACGACGTACTTGCCGTAGGAGCTGTCCTCGAGAGAATCGATACACTCGATGCGGGGCTTTTCAATTTCTACCATAATTTAAGATACCCTCCTTGTAACTCCGAAACAAAAAGTTTCGTTGCCATACTTCAGCTTACCAATTTGTGAGGGCGATGCGTTACTTGGAGTACAACTCGACGATCAGGTGTTCAGCGATCTCGAAGTCAATGTCATCCTTGGTGGGCATGGCAATGACCTTGCCGGAAAGGTTGTTCTTATCTCTATCCAGCCACTTGGGAGCGGCGACGAAAGCGTCGTCCTCCTTCATCTTCTTGAAGCGGTTGTTGGAAGCGCTCTTCTCGCACACGGCGATAACGTCGTTCAGGCTCACCAGGTAGGAGGGGATGTCGACGCGCTTGCCGTTGACGGTGAAGTGACCGTGGTTCACCAGCTGACGGGCCTCACGGCGGGTCGCGGCGAAGCCCAGGCGGTACACCACATTGTCCAGACGGCGCTCCACCAGCTGCAGCAGGTTGTTACCGGTGTTGCCGCCCATGCGCTCGGCCTTCTCGTAGTACATCCGGAACTGCTTCTCCAGGATGCCGTACACGAAACGGACCTTCTGCTTCTCCTGCAGCTGCAGGCCGTACTCGGACTTCTTGGTTCTTCTCTGGCCGCCGGGGTTCTTGTTGGAGCTCTTGGAATAGCCCATGGCGGCAGGAGAAACGCCCAGCGTTCTGCAACGCTTCAGAATGGGTTGCGTATTTTTAGCCATAGTTACGTGATCCTCCTTTTAGCGATTAAACGCGGCGTCTCTTGGGAGGACGGCAGCCATTGTGAGGAATGGGGGTGACGTCCTTGATCATGTTGACCTCGAGGCCAGCGGACTGCAAAGCGCGGATAGCGGCTTCACGGCCCTGCCCGGGGCCCTTGACGTACACTTCGACGGTCTTCAGGCCATGCTCCATTGCAGCCTTGGCAGCCGTCTCGGCAGCCATCTGAGCGGCGAAGGGAGTGGACTTTCTGGAACCGCGGAAGCCCAGACCACCGGAGGAAGCCCAGGACAGAGCATTGCCCTGGAGGTCGGTGATGGTAACCATGGTGTTGTTGAAGGTGGAGCGGATATGCGCGGCACCCTTCTCGATGTTCTTACGTTCGCGGCGTCTCTTGACGACCTTCTTAGTAGCAGCGGCTTTAGCCATGACATATCCCTCCTTTACTTCTTCTTATTGGCGATGGTCTTCTTGGGACCCTTGCGGGTACGAGCGTTGGTCTTGGTACGCTGACCACGGACAGGCAGGCCTCTTCTGTGACGGGTGCCACGATAGCAGCCGATCTCGGTCAGTCTCTTGATGTTCAGCGCGGTCTCACGGCGCAGGTCGCCTTCGATGGTGTAGTTCTTGGCGATCTCTTCGCGGAGCTGAGCCTCCTGCTCATCGGTCAGATCCTTCACGCGGGTATCGGGGTTGATACCGGTAGCCTTCAGGATGTCGTTTGCGCTCTTTCTGCCAATGCCGAAGATATAAGTGAGTCCGATCTCGATTCTCTTATCTCTGGGCAGGTCAATACCGGAAATACGTGCCATATTACTTCGTGCACCTCCTTAGCCTTGTCTTTGTTTGTGTTTGGGGTTTTCGCAAATAACCATAACACGGCCCTTGCGCTTAATGACTTTGCACTTTTCGCACATGGGCTTGACGGACGGTCTTAC
>DVJJ01000032.1 GCA_018716875.1 Candidatus Avoscillospira avistercoris | reverse complement strand
GCAGAGGCTTCAGAATTGGTTTTAGCAAAAGTCAAATGAAAATCGTAGTTCTGGATGGGTACACGGAGAATCCCGGAGATCTTAGCTGGGGTGCCCTGGAGGCGCTGGGAGAATTGACGGTGTATGACCGTACCTCGTTGACCGATGAGGCGGAAATCATTTCCCGCATCGGTGATGCGGAGGCAGTCTATACCAATAAGACTCCCATTACCCGCCATATCATCGACGCTTGCCCCAATATGGGCTTTATTGGCGTGCTGGCAACGGGTTACAATGTCGTGGACTATGTCTACGCCAGAGAAAAAAATATCCCTGTCTGCAATATTCCTACATATGGCACAGCGGCCGTTGGCCAATTTGCCATTGCCATGCTGCTGGAAATCTGCCACCATGTGGCCCACCATTCCGAAGCAGTCCATCAGGGCCGCTGGGAGTCCAACGCGGACTGGTGCTTCTGGGACTATCCTCTGATTGAGCTGGTAGACAAGACCATGGGCATCATCGGTTTTGGCCGCATTGGGCAGCAGACAGGCCGCATTGCCAAGGCTATGGGCATGAATATTCTGGCTTATGACAGCTTCCAGAGCGACAGCGGCCGGGAGATCGGCACCTATGTGGATTTGGATACGCTGCTGGCGCAGTCCGATGTGATTGCCCTCCATTGCCCGTTGTTCCCTGAGACCCAGGGCATCATTAACAAGGAGACCATTGCCAAGATGAAGGACGGCGTCATTCTCCTGAATAACAGCCGCGGCCCGCTGATTGTGGAACAGGATTTGGCCGATGCGCTCAACAGCGGCAAGGTCTATGCCGCCGGTCTGGATGTGGTATCGACAGAGCCTATTCGTGGGGATAATCCGTTGCTTCAGGCAAAGAATTGCATCATAACGCCTCATGTTTCCTGGGCGCCCAAGGAGAGCCGCCAGCGCATTATGGACTGTGCTGTTTCCAACTTGCAGGCGTATCAGAACGGTGCGCCGGTCAATGTGGTCAATTAAGCCTATGAAAAAGGTGATTGTGATTTCCGATTCCTTTAAAGGCTCCCTCAGCAGCAGCGCCATTGTCCGCGTGGCTCGGGACGTCCTTGGACAATTCTATCCCAATTGTCAGGTTATTGGTCTTCCAGTGGCCGATGGCGGAGAGGGAACCGTGGACTGTTTTCTGGAAGCCGTGGATGGGGAACGA
The DNA here is from genome assembly GCA_018716875.1 of Candidatus Avoscillospira avistercoris. GTDB lineage: Bacteria > Bacillota > Clostridia > Oscillospirales > Oscillospiraceae > Avoscillospira_A > Avoscillospira_A avistercoris. Next base: position 16,149 of record DVJJ01000032.1, on the reverse strand, counting down.
ATTGCAGTTCCCGTCACTGGTCCTTGGGGGGAATCGGTAGAAGCCTGCTATGGCCGAATTGGTGATACTGCGGTGGTGGAAATGGCTGCGGCTGCGGGTCTGCCCATGGTAGGGGAGCGGCTGGACCCCTCCAAAACTACCACCTATGGCGTAGGCCAGATCTTGCGCCATGCCGTGGAGCATGGGGCAACCCATCTGATTTTGGGTTTGGGCGGCAGCGCCACCAACGACGGCGGCTGCGGTGCGGCTGCCGCCATGGGTGTGGTGTTTCGAGACAAGGCCGGACAATCGTTTGTGCCTGTGGGAGAGACTTTGGGGGAAATCGCATCCATTGATTGTACTGCGGCGCGTGCGCTGCTGTCGGGCGTCACAGTAGAAGTGATGTGCGATATTGACAACCCCCTGTGTGGCCCGCAGGGCGCAGCCGCGATCTTTGGACTCCAAAAGGGCGCGGATGCGGCCATGATCCGGCAGTTGGACCATAATCTGGGATACTTGGCCCGGCGTATAGAAACGGATTTGGGTATCACAGTGTCAGAATTGCCGGGCGCCGGTGCGGCTGGCGGGTTTGGTGCTGGTGCAGCTGCGTTCTTTGGCGCGCAATTGCGGCCGGGCATTGAAGTCGTACTGGACTTGGTACGCTTTGAGGAACAGCTGGACGGCTGCGATCTGGTATTGACCGGAGAGGGCCGCATGGATGGTCAGAGCCTTGGGGGCAAGGTGCCCATTGGTGTTTCCCGCCGTGCCAAGAAGAAGCAGGTGCCGGTGGTGGCCATTGTCGGCATTACCGGCCCAGGCATTGAACCGATCTATGACGAAGGTATCACAGCGGTCTTTTCCACCAATCGGGATGCGCTGCCCTTTGCAGCCGTTCGGGATCGGGGAGAGGATGACTACCGCCGTGCTTTGACAGATCTTATGCGGTATACAAAGGCCATTTCGGGATAATGCAGTTATGCACGAAATAACTGCATTATGCACACGGATAGCAAACTGCAACTGCATGGGCGACCAATACAATCTGGACAGAATAGACAAAATATTGTGCCAAATTACAGAAAAATAGAGATTGACAAACGGGATAATGCTTGGTATGATAGGGCCATAAGAAATGCATACGAATGCACGAGACGGAGGGGAGATACATGGCTGGCAGCAAGAAATCTGCGGAGAGTACCGGCAATCGCCCGGCCACTTCTTCCGATGTGGCCCGATTGGCCAACGTATCTCAATCCACGGTCTCCCGTGTATTCAGCGATACCTGCAAGTTGTCCGATGAGACCCGCAAGCGCGTTTTGGAGGCGGCCAAGCAGCTGGGCTACCGGCCCAATAAAATCGCCCGGAGTTTGGTCTCCAACCGAACCAATATCATCGGCATCATTGTGATGAACAACGAGAGCCCCTTCTACGCAACGCTGACCAATTTGATGATCACCGCTTGCAGAAAGTTTGGCTTCTGCTGCATGGTCATCCGCCAGACGCCGGGGGAGCAGGGGATTGACACAGTGACCCGCGCCTTGGACTACCGGGTGGATGGCATTGTGGTGACTGCTATTGAGGATTCGGAAAGTGCCAGTGAGATCTGCCGCCAGTCCAGCGTTCCCATTGTGTTGCTCAATCGTTATATTGCTGGGGCCGGTGTGGATTCTGTTTGCTGTGATAACCTGGAGGCGGGCAGTCTGGCAGCTCAATACCTGCTGGATAACGGTCACCGAACCATTGCCTGTCTTATGGGTGATGCGGCAGCTTCCACCACGCGGGACCGTCTCGCGGGACTTCGGTCCAAGGCAGAGGAGCGAAACATCTCCATCGATTGGGTGGAGTACGGCAGCTATTCCTATGAAAGCGGCCGGGAGATGTGCCGAAAGCTGTTGGCCGACGGCAAACGGCCTGACGTCATCTTCTGTTCCGGTGATATCATCGCCTTCGGCGCCATGGATGTGCTCCGGTATGAGCTGGGGCTGCGGGTTCCGGAGGATATCTCCGTCATGGGATTTGATGATACGGCGGAAACGGCCTGGGCTTCTTACAATCTGACCACCATGCGGCAGCCCTATGAGGAACTGGTGGAAACGGCCTGTCAATTGCTGGTCCGCCGGATTGAAGGGAAAAGCGGCGGTGTGGTTCGTTCCCTCCATGCCTGCCGGCTGGTGGAACGTGGATCGGTTCAATCATTGCAGCCGAAAGAATGATACGAAAACCCCCTCCCAATGGGAGGGGAGTTCAAACCGATAAAATGACTACGTATGCATAATGAGCGAAAATTTCTCCGGTCCCCGGAACGGGACATTATTTTTTAATAGTTTGTGCATACGAATGCATTATAAAGCGATGCAGAATAGGGAGGAGTAAACATGAAAGCGTTGGTAATGCGGGGGCCGGGCCAGTTCGGCGTGGAGGAGGTTCCAAAGCCTGTCTGCGGCGACCGGGAGGTTCTGGTCCAGGTCCAGGCCGTGGCCATTTGCGGTTCCGATCCGGTGCTGCTGGCCGGCGGCATTCTCAGTGACGGCCTGCCCGGCAGCCTGCCCCATATCGCTGGACATGAGGGCGCGGGCATCATCGTACTACACCTTTCCATTTTACCACCATGTGACCGGCGTCCCTCTGGACCGCTACTTCCATGACCCCAAGACCATGTTTGACACCCAGCTGGAAGTTTTGGAGCGTCTGGAGAAGTGCGGCAGTTTTCAGTCGGACCCGGGCCCCGTGGCCGAGTGCAGCGGTCTGGGCGGCCATGTCCGGTTCGACGCCGAAGGCTTTATCTCTGTAGGCTCCATCGGCATTGAGACCCTGGAGGAGGCCATGGCCATTCAGCCCGGCGACCCCTACGGCGACAACTATATGCGTATCGCCCTGGAGACGCTGGAATACATGGTGCAGCATGCGCCCAAGGACATCAAGGTCAATCCGCCCATCTGCATGGCGCCCTTTACGGTCTGCGCCCAGCTGTGCGGTATCGGGGATTTCTGCGCCAATACGCTGGAGGACCCGGACATGGTCCAGGCCATGCTGGATGTGGCCACGGAGACATGCATCCGCTATATGAAAGCCTGCGAAAAGGTCATGGGCGGACCGCTGCACCATCTGCTGCTGTCGGACGAGCTTTCGTCCTTCCTCAGCGTCCGGGGCTTTGAAGAGTGGGTGCTGCCCACCTATGAGAAGATTTTCAAAGAGTTCCCCAACAGCCAGAAATGGCTGCACAACGATGCAAAGGCGAACCATCTGGCAAAGGCCATTGCCGACGCTGGATTCCAGGCGTGGCAGTATGCGCCCTCGGTGCCCTCTGAGCACGCCATGGCGGAGACCGGCGGCCGTGTCTCGCTGCTGGGCGGTCTGCACCCGGTGGAGCTGCAATCCATGTCGGCCCAGCAGACGTACGACGTCTGCATGGAAAAGCCGCGCTCCTTTGGCGGAAACAATAAGTTTGTTCTGGGCGTGGGCGGATCGGTCAACCAGATTCCTGTGGAGAATCTGATGGCCATGTTTCATGCTGCCGATGACTATAAGCTACAATAATGCCGCATTATTATGCAAACGAATGCAATTCTCAATTGGACATAGATTGGATACCCCCTAAACAGCCGGGAGGAGACTGCCATTAGCAGCCTCCTCCCGGTTGTTTTTTGGGCCATTTTACGGTCTTTCCAATGACTTATGGGGGATATGTAAAAAAAATAGTGGTCCGTATGATAAAAATACACAAAAAACTAGGGAAGTGGAAAAAGAGAATTGACAACCATTACAAGTGCTTCTATAATGTGGTCGTAATGGTGAATACGTATGCGCAAAGCGCGTGGAACAGGTTGGACAGAGTGGCCATAAGGTCTGACAAGAGCATTCACCATTATTTTTTTAAGGTTTATGCATACGAATGTACAAACTGACAACGACGAAAACGAACAAATCGGTCGGAATTCTCCCAGACCATTTGGGAGGAACAAGGAGGATACGGAACGATGGAAAAGTCATGGAAACGCTGCGGGCAGTCGGAGACGGATGTGATCAAAGTTCGCATTGCACATGACAACAACGTGAATACGCCCCTGCACAAATCCTTTCTCAAGTATGAGGAGCTGGTGGAGGAGGCGTCCAACGGTGAAATCGATGTGGTGATTCTGTCCGGCGGCACCATGGGAAGCGTCCAGGATACCTTTGAACAGTGCCGCCGCGGAGACATTGAGATAAGTGGTTCCACCACCAGCAATTTTGCCACAGCCATTCCGGAGTTTGCGGTGTGGGAGAGTTTCGGGCTTTTTGACGACGAAGCCCATGCCAAGCGCGTGCTGGAATCGGATGCGGGTAAACAGCTGATGGAGCCGCTGGAGCGTCATAATCTGGTGGGCATGGGCTATATGGAGCTGGGCTTCCGCAACTTCTCCAACAGCAAGCGGCCCATTGAAACGCTGGACGATTTAAAAGGATTGAAAATCCGCGGATATAACTCTATTCAGATCAAAGCCTGGGAGGCCCTGGGGCTCAATACCACCAGCGTCAGCTGGGGCGAGCTGTTTACCTCCTTGCAGCAGAAAATGATTGACGGTCAGGAATGTGCCATGACCAGCTTCTACACGGAAAAGTTCTATGAGGCACAGGATTATTGGTCTCTGACCCGCCACGTGTTTACCAACTATCTCTGGTACGCCAACAAGGACTTTATGGACTCCCTTTCCGAGGAGCACCGTCAAATTCTCATGGACTGCGCCCAGGAGGCCATTGATTACAACTGGGAGTTGAACATAGAAACGGAACAAAGCACGCTGGACCAGCTGCGGGCGGAGGGCTTCGCCGTCAATGACGTGTCGCTGGAGGTCCGCCGGGAGATGGGCCGCATCATGAACGACGCGATACGGGAGGACATTGTGGCTCTGTGCGGCCAGGAGATCTACGACATGGTCATGGATACGGTGGAAGAGCAGCGGCAGAGCTGAGGAGGGAAGCGGAATGAAAAAAATAATTGCATGGCTTGATGTCAATTTGAAGCGGTCTTGATGGTATTTTTCTTTGCGCTGATGATCCTTTTGGTTATGGTGCAGGTGATTCTGCGGTTCCTCTTTGAAAACGGCTTTTCCTGGGGCGAGGAAGTTGCTAGAATCCTCTTTGTGTGGATGGCCTTTTCCAGCTTCAGCTACCTGACCCGCAACGGCCGCCATATGCGTGTAGGGTTCTTCACCGGTAAGCTGCCGGAATCGGCGCAAAAGGCGGTCCTGGTGCTGTGCGACGTGCTGTTTCTGCTGTTCTCCGTAGTGGGGCTCCGTTCCAGCTGGTCTTTGTGCATGGATGCTATCCGGTTTGGCGATGAATTGACCGCCGTCCCCTGGAATTACAGTGTGCTCTATTTTGCGGGCGTCCTGGGATTCTTTATGATGGCAATCCGGAATGTGCAAGTGCTGGTGTGGCGAGTGTGCAACCGGAAGGAATCCATGGCACGGTTTGAGAACTATGACGGCGTCTATTATCGCAATTCAAAAATCTGTTTTGCGCCCAAGGAGCTGGATACGTTGGAACAGCTGGAACGGGTGGCGGAAGAAAAACTGGAGATGGGGGATTGAACTATGGTATCAGCCGTTCTGTTTATTTCGTTGGTTGTGTTTCTGGTGATCTCACTGCCCATAGGCGTCAGCATCGGTATGGCAGCGCTGTCCACCATCGGCCTGTGCGCACCAATCAGCAATGAGACCTTTGTCCAATCCATGATGCAGGGCCTCAACTCCTTCCCACTGATGGCGGTGCCGCTGTTCACCTTTGCCGGTGAGGTCATGGGCAAGGGCGGCATCTCCGCTCGGCTGATCAATGCGGCCAAGGTGGTGTCCGGCCGCTGTACCGGCGGATTGGGTATCGTGACCATCATCACATCACTGTTTTTCGCGGCCATCGCCGGTACCGGTTCGGCGGCTGTGGCAGCCATCGGCATCATAATGATTCCCACCATGGTCCGCCATGGGTATGACAAGGGCTACGCCAGCGCATTGGTGGCCACCGCCGGTACCGTCGGCGTCATCATTCCGCCCAGCGTGTGCATGGTGGTCTATGCCGTGGCTGCCGGTGCCTCCATCAACGGTCTGTTTATGGCCGGCGTGGTGCCGGGTCTGGTCATCGGCCTGGGATTGATTCTCTATGCATACTTCTCCTCCAGAAAAAACGGTTACCGTGGCGATGAAAAACGGTATACCGGTCGGGAAATCCTGAAAATTTTTCTGGATGCCGTGCCCGGCCTGCTGATTCCAGTCATCATTTTGGGTGGTATTTACGGTGGACACTTCACACCCACTGAAGCCGCCGCGGTGGCCGGTGTCTATGGTGTGTTTATCGGTGTTCTGGTCTATAAGGAAATCAAGTGGTCGGACCTGTTCCATATCATGTACCGTTCGGTGCTGCTGTGTGCGCCGGTGCTTATCATCATCGACCTGTCTACGGGCTTTGGACGCATTCTCACCATTGCCCAGGTTCCCAGCCAGATCGCCGAAGCCATCCTGAGCCTGACTTCCAACAAGTATTTGGTGCTGCTGCTCATCAATGTGCTGCTGCTGATTGTCGGTACCTTTATGGAGACCAATGCCGCCATCATCATCCTGACGCCTATCCTGCTGCCCATTGTCACGGCTATGGGCGTGGACCCCATTCACTTCGGCGTCATCGTGGTTATGAACCTGTCCATCGGCTTTATCACGCCGCCCCTGGGCGCCAACCTCTTTATGGCCTGCCAGGTGGGCTCCATCTCCTTTGATAATCTGGTGAAGAAGATCTGGCCCTGGATTATCGTTATGATTGTGCTGCTCCTGCTGGTAACGTATGTGGAGGGAATCTCCATGGCGCTGCCGCGGGCCTTAGGACTGGTTACATAGTCCCGGAATATAGTACGCTTCCAATTCCATACATACACAATAGGCGCCGGGTCTCGGTTCCATCCAGTTCGTTGGATGGACCGGGGCCCGGCGTCTGCTTGCGGATCAGGGGAGAGAAGAACCGGCAAGGGGCGTGACGCCGATGCTGCGTCACATCCCTTGTATCCTGCGTTACAGTATATGATTTTACTATTACAGCCCTTTGGGGGCGCTGTTTTCATAGGTGACATACTGGAACCGGACGCCGTTTTCCTCGAAAACCTCAGACTGTTTCACGACACGCCAGTTGGGCAGCTGGTCCAAATTGGGAAAGAACCGGTCGGCTGCTGGAGCGGCAAAGGTTTTTGTCACCTCTGCTGTCCGGCAATAGGGGAGCAGCAGCTCGTATACCGACGCGCCACCAATAACCCACAGCGTTTCCTGGGGAATGGTCCGGCAGCGGTCTAACAGGCTGTCCAGATCGTGGCATACCACCGCGCCGGGGATGTTCAGAGCGGCGTTGGTGCTCAATACCAGATTGTCCCGATTTTTCAGAGGTTTGCCGCCGGGAAAGGTGGCCAGGGTTTTGCGGCCCAAAATTACCGTCTGGCCGGTGGTCAGCTGGCGAAACCGCTTCAAATCGGCGGAAATACTGACCAACAGTTCGTTTTCCAGTCCGATGCCCCAGTTTTCCGTGACATTGACAATACAATTCATACGGACACCTCAAATGGCAACGGGGATTTTCTCCGAGAAGGGAGAATATTGATATCCCTCCAGAGAGAAGCTGTCCACGGTAAAGTCGTAGAAATTGTCAATGCTCGGGTCCATGACAAACTTGGGTGCTGGGAAGCTTTCATTCTGCAACATCTTTTCCACCATAGGCACATGACGGTCGTAAATGTGGCAGTCGGCAATGACATGGACCAGCTCGCCCACCTGCAGCCCCGAAACCTGGGCCATCATATGGGTCAGCACGGCGTACTGGACCACATTCCAGTTGTTGGCCGCCAGCATATCCTGGGAGCGCTGGTTCAAAATGGCGTTGAGGGTGTTGCCCGACACGTTGAACGTCATGGAATAGGCGCAGGGATACAGGCCCATTTCGTGCAAATCCTCAAAATTGTAGATGTTGGTCAAAATCCGGCGGCTGTGGGGATTGTGCTTCAAATCGTACAGTACCCGGTCCACCTGGTCGAACATGCCTTCTTTATATTGGTGCTTTACGCCCAGCTGATAGCCGTAGGCTTTGCCGATGGTACCGTTTTCGTCGGTCCAGGAATCCCATACATGGCTGTTAAGCTCCGCAACCCGGTTGGATTTTTTCTGCCAAATCCACAGCAATTCATCAATGCAGGATTTGAAGGCTGTCCGCCGCAGCGTCATAATGGGAAATTCCTCCGCCAGATTGTAGCGGTTCACCACGCCGAAGGCTTTGACCGTATGGGCCGGGGTACCGTCCTCCCAGTGGGGGCGCACATCATAGTCCGTGTCCCACACACCGTGGTCCAGAATTTGCCGGCAGGTCTGTCTGTAAAGTTCATCTGCTTTGCTCATGCTCTACCTCCATGGTTGTTTTGACCTAGTATACCACAGATTATGAGTTCGGTCTATCTTGCAAGAAATTCAAACAACTGCTATAATACAATAGATTTTAGATAAAGGAAGTTAGTTATGGAAGAACAGATGCAGACGTTTCAGGATCTCGGCCTGTCCGACGAGATTCTGCAGGCATTGGAGAAGCGGGGATACGGATATCCCACCAAAATCCAGGCCGAAGCCATCCCGCCCCTGCTGGCGTGGAAGGATGTGATTGCAAAAGCACCCACGGGCACCGGCAAAACCTTTGCCTTTGGCATTCCCCTTATTGAGCATATCGACGCGGAGAGCGATGATCTCCAGGGGTTGATTCTGGCCCCCACCCGGGAGCTGGCCCTGCAAATCGGTGACGAACTGCGGAGCCTGCTGACCTATTATAAGAATATCCGCGTGGCGGTGGTCTACGGCGGGCAGAAGATTGATACGCAGATCAAGGCGCTCAAGAAGAACCCCCAAATCGTTGTGGCCACACCGGGACGGTTGATGGACCACTACCGTCATCGCAACCTGCGGCTGGATAAAATCCACACAGTGATTCTCGACGAAGCAGACCGGATGCTGGATATGGGCTTTTTCAAGGATGTCACCGGCATTCTCGACAAGATCAAGAACAAGAAGCATATGGGCTTGTTTTCGGCCACCATTTCTCAGGAGGTTATGACCGTCAGCTGGATGTACCAGCGGGACGAGGTGGAAATCACCGTCCGGCCCGATGCGGAGAACAAGCCTGATATTGACCAGTATGCCATTACCTGTTCGCCCCTGGCCAAGACGGAACTGACCCTGCGGCTGCTGCGGACCGTGGCATGTGAGCGGGCGATTATCTTCTGCAACACCAAGGCCATGTGTCAGCGTCTTTCCGATGACCTCAAGCGGGCCGGCGTCAGCGCCGAGTGCATCCACGGTGACATTCGCCAGCAGCAGAGAGAAAAGAACATGCAGGCATTCCGGGACGGCAAGGTGGCTGTGCTGATTGCCACCGATGTGGCTTCCCGCGGCATCGATGTGGACGACGTGGACTGCGTCATCAACTTCGACGTGCCCGAAGAGAATGAATATTATATCCACCGTATTGGCCGTACCGGCCGCGCCAAGCGCAAGGGCATGGCCTGGTCCATTCTGGGTACCTTCCCGGAGCAGGCCAAGCTGGAGGAGATTGCAAAATACTCCCATTTCAACATTCAGAATATGAAATTTGATGACGAGGGCAATTTGGTTACCTATGAGGTGAAGAAGCCCCCGGTCCGGAAGCGGTATCGCTGATGACGGCGGCGGAGCGGGGATTGGTGCTGCTGTGCTGCGCTTTGGGCGATCAAGCGGCAAGGCCCTTGACCATGGCGCAGTTTCGGGAGTTGAGCAGCCGCGTGCAGACGGCGCAGCGGCAGGGCGCTCCCGATGACCAGGTGGATGAAGCACATCTGGAGCGTTTGGGATACAGCAGCGAGATGGCTCAGCGGATTGTCTACCTGCTGAGCCGGGAAGCGCTGCTGGAGACATATCTGGAGGAAGCGCTGGAGGTGGGCTGCTACCCGATAACCCGTATCAGCCCGTCCTATCCCCAAGCGCTCATCCAAAAACGGGGCGCGTCCCGTCCGCCGGTGTTCTTCTGTGCTGGCAATGAACGATTGCTGCAAGGCCCGTTCCTCAGCGTGGCCGGTGCCAGACGGGCCGGGGAAGCGGCTCTGGAATTTGCCGGTCAGTTGGGCCGGCTGGCAGCCCGTACCGGCCGGATTCTCGTCACCGGCGGTGCCGGTGGTGTGGATTGGGCGGCGGCGGATGCCTGTCTCCGGGCCGGTGGCAGCACTGTGGCCATGATTCCCGACGCCCTGTTTGACCGGGCCCATCTGGCCGGGGAACGCCATCTGTTGTGCAGCGAGGGCGGGTATGATTTGTCCTTTACCACACCCCGGGCCATGATGCGCAACAGCTATATCCACCAGATGGGGGAACAGACTGTAGTGGTCCAGGCTGCCTTCGGCAAGGGCGGCACCTGGCACGGCGCGGTGGAGAATCTGCGCCGCCGGTGGTCCCCCCTCTATGTGTTCGACGACGGCTCCGCTGCGGCCCAGGCGTTGGTGCAGCAGGGTGCGGTCCCCATCCGTGATGTTATGGCGCTGGACCATGACGCATAAATCTATACCATTCTGAACTTTATAACGGAGGTAGTATCCATGTGCGGAATCGTTGGATATGTGGGCAAGGAACAGGCGACTCCCATTCTGCTGGACGGCCTGCAAAAGCTGGAGTACCGGGGGTATGACTCCGCCGGTGTCTGTATCGGTGACGGAAACCAGCTTCAGGTGGTCAAAGCCAAGGGGCGTTTGGCCCATCTGGCAGAACTGACCGACGGCGGTAAGTCTCTCCATGGTTCTGTGGGCATCGGTCACACCCGCTGGGCCACCCACGGCGCGCCGTCCGATGAAAACAGCCATCCCCACGCCGCCGACCAGGGCAAAATTGTGGTGGTCCACAACGGCATCATCGAAAACTACCAGAAGCTCAAGGAGATGCTCCAGGCCAACGGAAAACAGTTCCATTCCGAAACGGATACAGAGGTGGTGGCCAATCTGGTGGAATACTTCTACGACCAGGGCTTTGACTTTAAAATGTCGGTCCGGAAAGCTGTAGAGCGCATCGAAGGCAGCTATGCCCTGGGCATTCTCTGCCGCGACTATCCCGGTACCATCATTGCCGTTAAAAAGGATTCCCCGCTGATTTTCGGTTTTGGCGACGGCTGCAACTACATTGCCTCCGACGTGCCCGCTATTCTCAAATATACCCGCGATGTGGCCTACCTCAACGACGGCGATATGGTGATTTTCACCGACCACGACGCCCTGTTCTTCGACGGAGCAGGCGACCCCATTACCAAGACGCCGGAACACATCACCTGGGATACAGAAGCCGCCGAAAAGGGTGGTTATGAGCATTTCATGCTCAAGGAAATCCATGAGCAGCCCAAGGCCATCCGCGATACGCTGTCTCCCCGAATGAAGGACGGCAAAATCGTTTTGGACGATATTACCTTGTCGGCAGACTATCTGCGCAATCTGCGCCGGGTCTATGCTGTGGCCTGCGGTTCGGCCTATTATGTAGGTGTGCAGAGCAAATATATCATTGAAAAGCTGTGCCAAGTGCCGGTGGAACCGGTGCTGGCTTCGGAATTCCGCTACTCTGACCCGGTGCTGGGAGCGGACACTCTGGTGCTGATTATCAGTCAGTCCGGTGAGACCGCCGACACCCTGGCGGCCTTGCGGCTGGCTAAAGAGAAGGGGGCCCGGACGCTGGCTATCGTCAATGTGGTGGGCAGCTCCATTGCCAAGTTGGCCGACGATGTCATTTATACCTGGGCTGGCCCGGAGATTGCCGTGGCGACAACAAAAGCCTATTCCACCCAATTGGCCGTGGTGGATTTGCTGGCACTCTATATGGCCCAATGCCTGGAGACCGTGGAGCCTAAGCGGTTCGATTACCTGTACGGAGAGCTGCAAAGCCTGCCGGAGAAGGTGGAACAGGTCTTGGACGACTCTGTCATTGAGAAAATCCAGTATTACGCCTCCCGCTATTTCAATAACCGGGACGTATTCTATATCGGCCGCAACCTGGACAGCGCCACCTGCCTGGAGGGCAGTCTGAAGCTGAAGGAGATTGCCTATCTCCACTCGGAGGCTTACGCCGCCGGTGAGCTGAAGCACGGACCCATCTCTCTAATTGAGGATGGTACCCTGGTGGTTGCCATTGCCACAAACCGGGCCCTCTTTGACAAGACCATGTCCAATGTTAAGGAGGTCAAGGCCCGTGGTGCCGAAGTGCTGGGCCTGACGGTGCCCTCCTGTGAGGAAGAGATCCATAAAACCGTGGACAGTGTGGTGCTCATTCCGGAAACCGACACCCTGTTCCAGCCCAACTTGTCCATTGTACCCCTCCAGTGCTTTGCCTACTATGTGGCGCTGATGCGGGGCTGCGATGTGGATAAGCCGAGAAATCTGGCCAAATCCGTCACAGTGGAATAACCAAAAGCTGCCCATGGATTCCATTCGGATTCCATGGGCAGAATTATAAAACTCCCTGCGCGTTCAGCGCACGACAAAAAACGAGACAAAATGGAATGTGCAGGAAGGTTTTGTGCATCTTTGTTTTTGTATAGAAAAATTACCAATGATGAAATATCGAATTGGAGGCATCCTATGTTTGAAGGATTCCGACCGGAGACCATTGATTTTTTGTGGGGCATCCGGTTCAACAATGAAAAATCCTGGTTTGAAGCGCATAAACAGGAGTATCTCGACTATTTGTACAATCCCATGAAAGAACTGGCGGCGGCGGTGTATGAGCCGCTGCGGGCGGAACCGGGGCTGGCGCTCCATGTTTCGCGGATTTACCGGGACGCCCGGTATGCTCACGGACGGCCCTACAAGGACAGTCTTTGGTTCAGCATTCGCCATGACAGCGAAGCCTATTGGGCGGAAAAACCGTGCCTGTATTTTGACCTGAATCCCGAAGGATATGGATTTGGGTTCGGTGTTATCTATCCAAAAGCCGAGGCCATGAACCGGTTCCGTCAGGCGGCGGCAGAGCGGCCCGAGGCGTTTTTGGAGCTGGTGGCGGAGACAGAAGCGGCCACGAGCTTTTCCGTTTCCGGCGACTGCTATGTGCGGAAAAAGCCCTGTGACGACCCGCGGATTGCGTCGGTGTACCAGTGGAAGAACCTGCTCTGTCATGGACGCTATCCGGTAGATGAGGCGCTGTACCAATCGGCTCTGGCCCAGCGGGTGCAGGAAGCACTCCAGGGCTTGCTGCCGCTGTACCGGTATTGCATGACGATTTTTTAAAACAGAGTGCGCCGCCGGACAGTTCCGGCGGCGCACGGTAGAAGCGGGTTACCGGCCTTCGTGGCGGGGTGACTCTTTGACCACTTGGATGGCATCACAGATGGCGGCGACAACGTCAGCCTTGTACTGCAACTCATAGCCGCTGATTTTCGCCAGCATTTGCCCTTTGCGGGTAGCCACATACCGGGGCGGCACATGGTTTAAAGCGTAGGCTACCACGTCGGAGGTGCAGGCGTCACAGGTGCAGCACTCCCGGGCCTGCATCATTGTGATTGCATTCTGCACCACAATATCCTCCATAAGATTTCTGTATTCCAATGCCATGAGAAGACCCTCCCAGTTTCAATTTCCTGAGTCCATTATACCGGCATTCGACGAAAAAAACAATTCCTAAGTTTTCACAAGGAAAAGTCTCGCCGGATTGGGTGAAATCAACGGGTGTGGAACGTCCCTTCCCGGGTCATATTAGACAGGGCGGAGCAAAATCAAGTAGGGAAGGGGAACTGGGAATGAAACGATGTAAGATCCGTGTGACCATGGCGGCGGTGATGGCCCTGCTGTTGGCTACGGCAGCAGCGGCCATGCCCCAGACGCTGGTGGCAGTGGGACGGACGGTGGGCATCCGGCTGGAGACCGACGGCATTCTGGTGGCGGAGCTGGAACCGGGCGGTCCGGCAGAACAGGCGGGGCTGCGGTCCGGCGATGTGATTGAAACGGTCAACGGCACCGAAATCACCAGCTGTGAGCAGTTTCAGAGCATGCTCCAGAGCTGTGACGGCAGCCCGTTGGATTTGGCCATTGAGCGGAACGGCAAGGATGCCGCAGTGACCGTGGCGCCCACCCGTGGCGCGGCTGGCTGTCATTTGGGCGTGTCCGTGCGGGATTCCATGGCCGGTATCGGTACGGTCACCTATTATGACCCGGTCACCGGCGCCTATGGCGCCCTGGGCCACGGCGTCAACGATTTGCAGTCCTTGGTGCTGCTGCCGGTGGAGTCCGGCGAGATTCTGCCCTCCAGTGTGGTGGAAGTCCGTAAGGGCGTCAGGGGAACGCCAGGCCTGCTGAAAGGTGCCTTTGATACCTCCACAACACTGGGAACTGTGGAGCGCAATACAGACCACGGCATTTTTGGACAGTGCAGCGGACAGCTGGGCGGGATGCCGCTGCCGGTTGCCACCGCCGAGGAGATACAGACCGGTAAGGCTACGATTTTATCCAATGTCCAGAATACCAATGTGGTGGAGTACGCCGTGGAGATTACACGCCTGGACCCAACTGACCGGTCCGGCCGTAATCTGGTACTGACCATCACCGATGACCGGCTGCTGCAAACCACCGGCGGAATTGTCCAGGGCATGAGCGGTTCACCCATTGTCCAAAATGGGAAACTGATCGGCGCGGTAACCCACGTCTTAATCGATGATCCATCTCGTGGATATGGAATTTTCATTGAAAACATGCTCGCGGCGGGGGACAATCTGCAATAAAGAAATAGAAGCGGACAGGGCGGCTCAAAGCTGTCCTGTCCGTTGATGCAATGGTATCACACTGACTGGTTCCATGCGTATACGGATGGAAATGTCAGAAAAATATGATATAATGAATACAGCTAAATCCGAACCATGAAATGGAGGGGACTGCTGTGAAAAGACTTAAATCCCTAAACAGGTATCAAAAATGCGTTTTATTGGTGACAGCTGTTATGATGCTAGTGTTTACGGTGCTCTATTTCGTAACCACATCCCGGATGGGTGTGCGGTACATGGATGCCATACTGACACCCAGCCAAAACAATGGCAGCACCCTTTATTCTGGAACCATCCAAGGGAAACCGGCCTGCTTTACGGTATCAGCAGACAAGACTGTGGAGTTTCAGTACGGTGATCAACTCTACGGCCCTTATACAGCCAGGGAAGACCCGACGGCCATTCCCAAGGAGACCGAGTTGGCGCAAGCGATGGTGGGGATAGAGGTGTACTGCGGCGCGGAACGCATATTCCGTGGCGGTGTGTCGCGAAATGGAGAATATGATTTCCTGTATAACGAGGATGGAAGTATTGCAAACCTTGACTTTTTTGTGACGACTGGTGGAACGGTACTGGATGAACATGGAAATGTGGCAGACCCCATGGAACCGTCTGTATCCACGATTCTGCGGCTGATGGATGGCCCCACACTGCTCCATAAAGGCGAGTGGGGAATGTGGCTCGGCGGCATGATGGTCTGTATTGTTACGGTAATTTACGTTTTGTTTGCAGATGAGATATTTCGACTGCGGCTGGCCTTTCAGATCCGTAATGTGGACGAGGTGGAGCCGTCCGAATGGGAGATTGCCGGACGGTATATCACATGGACCGTGGTGCCGATCATGGCGTTGGTGTGCTTTATCGTGGGACTGCAGATGATACCATAATGACCGAATGGTTCCGTCGCGCGCTCAGGCAGCCCGGTACATAGGCGAAGTGAACGGCCACAAGCGGTTCAGGAGAGAACAAAATGGATAAACGAACAAAGGTGAAACTGATTACAACCGTCATTTGCTTGCTTGCCAGTGTGTTTGCTTTATATATCTTTCTTTTTGTTGCAGACGTTTCCAAGGGCTGGCGGATTGCGCTAATCGTCATTGCAATTTTTTGGTTATGGCTTATTCCAGTTGGGTGTTTAATTTATTTTTTAATTAAGAAAAACCATAAATTGTTTACTGCTTATTTACTTTGCTTTTCTACTATTGCTTTGCCTATTTTTGATCATTATCATACGAATTTGTTTTTGTTTGTATTTTTATTTTTCATTATTTCTAGAATCCCTTGGAAAAGTAAATGGTTTATGCCGTGGTGTTTTCTTATGAGCGTACTTTTTTATTTATTATCTATGGGCGTTGTTCAACATTTTCGTAT
>DVJJ01000031.1 GCA_018716875.1 Candidatus Avoscillospira avistercoris | reverse complement strand
GTTAAAGATAACTTTGTTTCTGTATAAAAAATGTAGTTTATATGTGGAGAATCCCGCATCCAAGAATGGATGTGGCTTTTTCCATGTGGTCTTTTTGCGCCTTGCGCCGTTCTGTCAAAGTGGCAGAATGTCGCAGGGCATTTTTCTATTTTCTTAAAAATTGTGAAACTCAAAACCTGATTCAGAACATCAAAGGACTGGATCGGCTTTGAGAAGATGGAGGAAAACGAGTATGGATCAGACTATTTTGCGCCCTACCGCGGAGCTGCGGTACGCCGATGAATTGGCTGCCCTGGCCCGCTGGGACCGAAACAACCCCAAACCGGAGAACTGGCAGCTCTCCCCCAGGGCCGTGCGTCTCTTTATCCTGGGCACGCCCAAGGGGCAATCCCTGGAGCTGGACGGAGAGCCGGTAACCATCCGCAAAAAGTATTACGGCAATGACGCCCTGGTAGAGCGGTGCATTATCACCCTGGCAGGCAATCGTGGATTGATGCTGGTGGGAGAGCCCGGCACCGCCAAGACCATGCTTTCCGAGCTGTTGAGCGCCGCCATCAGCGGTTGCAGCACCAACACCGTTCAGGGTACCGCCGGTACCACTGAGGACATGATCAAATATTCCTGGAACTATGCCCTGCTGCTGGCCAAAGGTCCAAGCCGGGAAGCGCTGGTGCCTTCACCTCTGTATGTGGGCATGGAACAGGGTATTCTCACCCGGTTTGAGGAGATCACACGCACCCCCGCCGAGGTGCAGGACTGTCTCATCAGCGTACTCAGCGACAAGGTGATGAACATCCCCGAGCTTGGGGACCAAGGACTTCTCTTCGCCCGTCCCGGCTTCAATGTCATCGGTACGGCCAATACCCGGGACAAGGGAGTCAATGAGATGTCCAGCGCCCTCAAGCGCCGTTTCAGCTTTGAGACCGTGCAACCCGTGGGGGATGTGGCCCTGGAAAAGCAGATTATTCTGGACGAGGTGGGCGCCATGGCCCGGATTGCCGGAATCTCCGCGCCCCTGGATGACGACGCCGCCACCCTGCTGGCCACCACCTACCATGAGCTGCGCCAGGGCATCTCTGCTGAGGGAATACGGCTGAAAAAGCCTGCCGCCGTTATGAGTACCGCCGAAGCGGTCTCCGTCTATTTCCAGACCTTCCTGAGCGCCTGGTACTACGGCGGGCCGGAGCAGGTCCGGCATCTGGATGAACGGGCCCTGGCGGAAAATCTGGTAGGCGCGGTGGCCAAGGAGTCCCGGGAGGAGCTGGCGGCTGTCCGGGAGTATTTCTCCACCATCGTGCAGAAAAAGGCAGAGCAGGAGGACGGAGCATGGAAACGGTTTTACGAGGCAGGAATGCGGCTGAAGTGATCCCCTTTGACTATGACGCGCCGGTACTCTACTACCCGGTGCGCCACCACTCCCCTGCCTGCGCCTGGCATCTGGAGCAAGCCATGGAGCGGTACCGGCCGGAGCTGGTGCTGGTGGAGGGGCCAGAAAACGCCAATGACCTGATTCCCATTCTGGCAAGCCCGGAGACCCGCGCCCCGGTGGCCCTGTACTACGCCTACCGGGATGACGCCAATCTTCTGCAAACTGCGGAACCGTCGGAGGATGCAATGCCGCCGGAAAACCACGCCTGCTACTACCCGTTTCTGGACCAATCTCCAGAGCTGGCCGCGCTGCGGATGGCAGAACGTCTGGGGATTCCCGCCCGGTTTATGGATCTCCCCTACGGCGAAATCCTGGCGGCCACACAGTCCGGAGCCGGTCTGCGGAAGGAGGCGGCCGCCGCCAGCTATGCCAATGACAGTGTTCTCGCCCCAGAACAGCTTTGGAAACGGGTGTGTGAGAAAACGGGTACCAGGAATTTTGAGGAGTTCTGGGAGCGTTACTATGAAAGCCGGGGATTTTCTCTGTCCACAGAGGAATTTGTCCGTCAGATAAACGCTTGGTGCCTGCTGGCCCGTGAAAACACCCCCCGCTGGGAACTGGAGGCAGACGGGTGTCTGGCCCGGGAGGCCCACATGGCCCAGCGCATCCGGGAGGCCGGGCAGTCTTATGGAAAAATTCTGGTGGTGGCCGGCGGCTTCCACCTCTGGGGGCTTCTTCATCCGGAGGAGGAACCGAAAGAACGTCCCCGCATTCCCAAAGAAAGCCAGTCGGTCTATCCCGTGCGCTATTCCGAACCGGCGGCAGACGCCCTCTCCGGTTATGCCAGCGGTATGCCCGCGCCCGCCTTCTATCGGAAACTCTGGAAGCGTCTCCATGAGCCGGGAACCGACGGGGCATCTGCCTGGGACAGTGTGGTGCTCGATACCATTGTGCGCTGCGGCCGCCGGCTGCGGGCAAAGGGAGAAACCATTTCCGCTTATGATGAACAGTGCGCCCTACAGCAGGCCAGAGGTCTGGCCGCGCTGCGAAATAAGGTGGCCCCCGGCCTTTATGAATTGCAGGATGGCGTTTTGAGTGCATTTGTGAAGGGGGAAGCCAACCTTTCCGGATGTGAACCCCTGCGTCTTCTGCGGGAGATCAACACTGGAAATCAGGTGGGGAGTCTATGCCGCAGCGATTTGGTGCCGCCCCTGGTGCAAGACTTTGCCCGGCAATGCAAAAAATACCGTCTCCGGCAGGATTCCGCCGACCGGCAGGAAGTGACCCTTGAGATCTTTTCCAAAGCCCGCCACCGGGCGGAAAGCCGCTTTCTTCATCAAAGCGTGTTTCTGGAATGCAACTATGCCAGACGGGACAAGGGGCCGGATTTGCTGCGGGGTACCGGGCGCAATCTCATTCGGGAGCATTGGATCTGTCAATGGTCTGCCGGTGTGGAGGCCGCCCTGGTGGAGCACGCCGTCTGGGGCTCCACCGTGGCAGAGGCCAGCGCCCAACTGCTGCGCCGTCGTCTGGGAGAGGCCGCCCGTGCAGTCGATGGTGCACAACTTCTGGTGCAGGGCTTTCTTATGGGCCTTGGAGATACGGCGGACGCCATGGCCCACCGGCTGGAGGAGCTGCTGTTGACCGATGGAGACTTCTCCTCTCTTTGCAAAGCCTGCGGCGCCATCAACGCGTTGGATGCGTGGCAGGAGCAGTACGGCGAGCGGGGCAGCTATGATTACCCCGCTCTGCTGCGGCGGTGCTTTGCCCGAATTTTGCAGATGCTTCCCTCCATGTCCACGGTAGATGACCGGGGTGTGGAGGCCATTCAGGAGAATTGCCAGCTGCTCTATGAGGTCACAGCCCGTCCCCCGTTTGCCGATCTGCGTGCTGTGCTTCTTGGGGCGTTGGAGGAACTGATTGATCAGGATCCCATCCACCCCGCCCTCCACGGCGCGGCTCTTGGCCTTCTCTATGGCGGCGCGCCGGAAAAGAAAGATCTGGCGGTGCAAACTGCCGCCGGGTATCTTCGGGGCACCCATGACCAAAAACTGCGGGCTGCCGCTTTCCTGCAAGGACTGTTCCGCACCGCCCGGGATTTGCTGCTGGTGGACGATGTTCAGTTGGCATCTATTGACGCGCTGCTGTGTGAGTTGGAAGACGAGGAATTTCTGACCCTGCTGCCCCAGCTGCGCCTTGCTTTCAGCTACTTTACGCCCACCGAAACGAATCGCCTGGGCCGTCAGGCGGCAGCGCTCCATGGCGCGGAGCAGCTGAAGGCCGGAAGCATCGTAGTTTCCCCGGCAGACTATACCTGTTGGGAGGCCATTGACGCATGGGCGGCACAGTGTTTGGAGCAGTGGGAAACGAATCCGGAAGTGGAAGGAGATGACCAGACATGATCACCCATGGCGCGGCGCTCAACCGTTGGAGGTTGGTACTGGGCAAGAGCGCGGAAGCCTCTATCTCCCTTACAGATCGGCAGCTGGCCCGCATGGATGACGCCCTGGACTTCCTCTACAACCGGGAAGCGGGGCCGGATGTGCGCCGGGATTGGAGCGGCGGCCAAGAGGAGAGCCATCCGACGGTGATCCATTGGCTCAACGAGGTACGGGAGCTGTTTCCCCAGGAGACAGCGGAAATCCTCCAGCGCCATGCATTGGACCGCTACCAGCTCACCGCCCTGCTCACAGATCAAGAGGTACTGGAAAAGATGGAGCCGGATGAGGCATTGTTGGAGACCATCCTAAGCCTCAAGGGAATGATGAAAGGGCCGGTACTGGACGCCGCCAGGCGGATTGTCGCGCGGGTGGTGGCCCAGCTGATGGCCAAACTACAGCAGGAGATCCGCCGCTCCGCGCTGGGCAAGCTGGACCGCAGCAGCCGCAGCGCGGTACGCACTCTGCGGAATCTGGACATCAAACGCACCATCCGGAAAAACCTGGCCCACTATGACCAGGAAAATCAATATTTGGTGCTGGAACAGCTCTATTTCAGCGGCCGGGTTCAGCGCCATAACCCCTGGCATGTGATTATCGCCGTGGATGAAAGCGGCTCCATGCTCTCCAGCGTCATCCATTCCGCAGTCATGGCGGGCATTTTTGCAAATCTGCCCATGCTTACCACCCATCTGGTGATCTTCGATACCGCCGTGGTGGATCTCACCGACCGCATGGACGACCCGGTGGAAACCCTGATGAGCGTACAGCTGGGCGGCGGTACCGACATTGCCAAAGCCATGGCATATTGTCAAAGCCTGATTACCCAGCCCCGACGGACTATGGTGGTGCTGGTAAGCGACCTGTGCGAGGGCGGCTCCCGCCAGGACCTCTATCGCACCTGCCACGATATTGTTGAGAGCGGCGCCCGACTCATTGCCCTCACCGCCCTCAATGAGCAGGCTGTCCCGGACTATGACCGAACGACCGCCCAAACTCTGGCGGATCTGGGCGCCCATGTGGGCGCCATGACGCCGGAACGTCTGGCAGACTTTATGGCGGGTATCATGAAAACGTGAGAGGAGGTGACGGAACATGGAGATTCCCCAAACCCTGTACTCCGCCCTGCTTTCGGCGGATGAAGACTATCTGATTGCACTCTGCAACAAAGGTACGGTAAACCGGGCAAAAAAGGATCTTTCCGCAATGCAACCGGAGATCACGCAAATGGAGGGCGAAGCCGTTACCCTGACTGTTGGAGACACGGTATGTACGATTACCGTACCCCTGGGGAGCAGCACTTGTACTTGTCCCAGCAGCAGCATGTGCCGCCACCGGATCAGCGCCATTTTATGGCTGAAAGAACAGGCTGCCCAGGAGAGCGCCCCGCCTGGAGAACCCGCCGCCCCGTCAGGTGAGGAGCCGCCGGAAAAGGTGGAGGATGAAGTGGCCGCTCTGCTCTCGGCCTATCCCACACAAGGGCTGACCCGGCAGTTGGGCGAGCGGCGGGTATCCGCCCTGGTGCAGCGGGAAAGCGCCGGCGAGGGGGCGGCCATCCGGGAAGGCAGCGCCGTGACAGTGGAGCTGCCCTGGCTTTCTGCCACTGTGCGGTTTATCTGCCCATTGGAGCACAGCAGTTGCACCTGTCACAGCCGGAGTTTCTGCGTTCATAAGGCGGAAGCCCTGCTGATTTGGCAGCTGCGCCATGGGGTTGTGACGGCGGACAGTCTGTTGGCCGCTGTCCGCAATGACACCGGCAGCAGATTGGATCGCCTGGAGATTTGCGCCGCCGTCCAGACGACCCTGACGGACTGGATGCGCACAGGGCTTACCCGTCTGCCCGCCTCCAGCCAGGAAACGGCAGAGCGGTTGGCAGGCCTGTGTCACACCAGCGGTCTTCCCGCTCTGGAGCGAGCCATGCGCCGGCTCCACGGAGAATTGAAGAGCTACTTTGCCCGCTCCGCCGCCTTTCGCACGGAGGGGCTGCTGCGCCGGATGTCCGCCGTCTGGCGGCTGGCCGCCGCCTTGCGGAAGGCGCCGGAGCAGGAGGCCCTGCGGTTGGCTGGGACCTTCCGGGATGAGTACCAGCCAGTCGGCAGCCTACAACTCTACCTTCTGGGCCTTCAGGAAGTGAATCTTGCCGGAGGTTATGCCGGAACAGTATACTATTTTTGGGAGACACAACAACATCGGTACTACGCCTATCGGGATCTGCGGCCCATATTTTACGAGGGCAGACGTCAGCCCGGCCCCATCGAAACCATTCTTTGGGGACTGCCCGGAACATTGCGCCAGTCGTGGAACTGCCGTCTCAAGCTCACCGGCGCACGGGTCAGCGGAGAGGGCAACCTTTCCGCCACCACCCAATGTCAGGGCACTCTGCTGCAAAAAAGCCCGCCGGGTTTGGTGCTGCCCCCGTCAGCGGTGGAGGAGGATTTCTCTTCCCTGCTGGCCCGCAGCCGCCCCGGCCTGGGGGAACTGGAGCGTCTGGCGATTCTGCGGCCCCAATCTGGGGAATTGCAGGAATATGACCGGGTGGAGCAGCGATTTTCCCTGCGGCTGCTGGACGGCGCGGGACGGGATGTCTGGCTTGTCGTCCGTTACCGGGAGGGAATGCAGGCGGTGCTGGAAGTCCTGGAGCAGCTGGCCGATCAGTGGGAGCAAAACCCGGATTTGCGGCCGGTGTTCTTTGGGGCACTTTACCGGGAACGTGACCGGCTGTGTCTCTATCCCATCGAATGCTTTACCAACTGGGAGGGGACACCATGAACCATTGTCTGGACGCCATGGAAGCACGCCTGACGGACCTTTTGCAGACAGGTCTTGACACCGGCGGGACGGACGCGGGTAGAGCCTTCGCCCGGCTGGCCGAGGAGTGCGAGACCTACGGCCTTCACACCGGAAGCGCCCTGATGAACCGGCTGGCCGGACTGCTGGACGCCCGCGCCCACGCCCTGGAAAAAGAGGATGGTCCCCTGCTGGACGCCCTGTTCACAGCGGAGCGCTATATTGCCCTGTGCCGGGAGCGGTTGCAGGAAACGGAAATTCAACGCGCCTGGCAGCGCGATTGCAGTCAACAGACAGAAGGAGGAACGCACCTATGAACATACAGCCCAAAAAGCCGGGAAAGCCGGACGCCCTGGGGCGACTTTTCCAACTCTGGGGCCTGACGCCAACAAACGAGGCGCTGGCCCGGTCCTATCTGACGGATGACCAGGCAGACGAGAGCCTGCTCTCCGGCGCGGAACAGCAGATATTCCCCCGCTTCGACTGGCAGGATCAGCAGGAAATCTGTTCGCTTCTCAGAGCGGTGACCGCCCCCAATGGCACAAACAACCAGGCCAAGGTGCTGCGGCTTCTGTGGGCCATCGGGCGGAGCACCGCCGGTTTTGCCGCCCTGTTTGACCAGCAGGAACTCTACGAGGTAAGCGACAGCGCTTTCCGCCAGCGCTGCCAAGTGTTGGGCACCGCGGCTGCCGCCGCCATGGGTGCGGAGAAAAGCCCCCTCCACACCACGCGGCTGCACCAGTTGGCCCGCACCGCCCCGGACACACTGCTGGAAGCCCAACGGCTTATTGCCGATCCCCAGAACTCCATGGCCGGCGGGGTGCTGGCTGGGGTGCTGCTGGCCGCCGGGCCAAAGAAGGCCACAGCGGACGCTACACTGGCCCAGCAGGTGGAATTGGTGCTGAACCGGGTGAACGCTGTCCTCAACGGCACGGATGGGCTTCCCCTCCCTGCCGGAGACATCTCCCAGCTGCAAGCCTATATCCAAGCCGGAGATCCGACCGTGCCGGTACCCGCCACCTCCATTGCCACGGTGTGGCAGCTTCCCGCAGAAGATTACCTTTCCCGGTCACTGGGCCACCATTTTACCGTGCAATGTATCGCGCCAGCCGTTCTGTTCGGTCTGCTTTACGACGCCCGTTTGGCCTGCGCCATGCGGGTACTGATCGGTTTTGAGCCCTGTGGCGTCCTGCAGGGGGTGCTCTGCTTTCTGTCGGAGGACTGGGACATCCGTGCCCTGGACGCCCTGATTCCCCACATTCCCGGCGGAGCGGTCACGCTGCTGCGCTTCGCGGTCACAGACTTTTACAAATACCACGAGGAAACTGTTCAAAAGCTGGCCCGCCATTTCTGCGCTGCGGGGGAAGAGACCCTCAACTACTTAAACCTGGAGGGCTACGATCGCCTGTGCGGCCTGCTGCCGGAGCTGAAGCACAGCAAGGACAGCGAATGGATGGAGCAGCTGCACGGCGTGATCCTGTCCTTTATGGACAAGGTATTCCGTCAGCGCCCGGAACAGGCCATTGTCCACGACTACCTGACCGGCCAGGGGGCCTTGGCCGACAGCGCCGCCATCCTCAAGCCCATCCGCAACGAATATCGCTATCTCTCCAATATCGGCGAAGCTTTGGAGGCCTATCAAAAGCTGGCCGGTTGGGATGCATTTGCCTGCCGGTGCGTCGTCCTTTTCTGCTTTACCTGTACGGGCTACGGCACCGCCAACGCTTTTCCCATGGATGAGGGAAAGAAGCGGCACATGGACGCCTTTGTAGACGCCCTGCTCGCCGGCGGTCTGCCGGTACGGGACTGCGTTACCATACTGGCGATTCTGCAAGAGACCTGGTACCAGCAGAGCGCCAAAGAGCTCATTGATGAGACCGTACAGGAGCACTTTATCACCCCGGCGGGGCTGGAAGCCCTGGCGGATGCGGCGCTTCACAGCTCCGCCGCTGCCCGGATTATGGCAGTCAAAGGGCTGGACGCCCTCTCCAATCGTCCCGACTGCGCCGAGGGAGCCCACAAGGCCCTGATTGCCTGTGCCGGGGACACCTCCAAGCAGGTGCAGACGGTTCTGGTATCCTGTTTCATTCGTCACCCGGACTGGGAATCGGACTATCTGACCATGCTGGGCAGCAAGAAGACCGCACAGCGGAGCCTGGCCAGCCGGGTTCTGGCGGGCATCGGGGTGGAGAAGTACCGCGCCGCTCTGGAGAGCGCCCTGGCCGTGGAGAAAAACGCCAAGGTGCTGGATCAAATCACCACTCTGCTGGGGACACCTGCCGTGTCCAGTATGGATGGACAATCTCCGGCAGAACTAGCCGCCCAGGTGCTCAAGGGTGGGAAAAAGCGCAGAGTCCAATGGCTTCTGGAGCACCCGCTGCCCAAAGTCCACTGCACAGACGCGGCCCACACCGAAGCTTCGGAGGATCAGATTGCCGCCCTCTTTGTGGCCTATGCTGATTTGGGCCGCATGGGCCGCAGCAGCACTGCCGCCGCCATTGCCGCCGACCTGGAACCGCAGGATTTGGAGGCTCTGGCCTGTGAGGTGTGGGACGTGTGGATGAAGGCTGGGGCCCAAAGCAAAACCAAATGGGTGCTCTCTTTTGCCGCGGCGTTTGGTGGGGCGGCCATGACGGCCAAATTCCTTCACGCCATCAGCGAATGGCCCCAGAGCGCCCGGGGCGCCATCGCCTGTGAAGCTGTAGCGGCCCTCTCTGTCAGCCCCGACCCGGCAGCCCTGGTGGCGGTAGACAGCATTTCCCGAAAGTTTAAATTCCGTCAGGTAAAGGCGGCAGCGGCCGCAGCCCTGGAGAACGCCGCCCAGGAATTGGGCATTACAGTGGAGGAGCTGGCTGATCGCATTGTGCCCACTCTGGACTTTGCCCCCGATGGCACACGGGTCTTTGACTATGGTCCCCGGAAGTTTACCGTTCGTCTGACTCCCTCCCTGGAGCTGGTGGTGACCACGGAGGCAGGCAAAGCGGTGAAATCCATGCCCGCTCCCGGCAAAACCGACGACGCTGAAAAGGCCGCCGCTGCTTATGCGGCGTACAAGACCCTGAAAAAGCAGATCAAGACCACCATTACCGCCCAGCGCGCCCGGCTGGAGCTGGCCCTCTCCGCCCAGCGGTGTTGGGACGGCGAAGCATGGCGGAAGCTGTTTGTGGAAAACCCGGTGATGCATCAGTTTGCCATCAGTCTTATCTGGGGCGTCTATGAAAACGGCGAGCTAAAAGAGACTTTCCGCTACATGGAGGACGGCAGCTTCAACACCGTGGAAGAGGAGGAGTACACCCTCCCCGATGGGGCCAACATCGGTCTGGTCCATCCCATCGAGTTGGAAGCAGACACCCTGGCGGCCTGGAAACAGCAGTTAGAGGACTATGAAATCATTCAGAGTATTGACCAGCTCTCCCGGCCTGTCTACCGCCTCCCGGCAGAGCAGGAGCAGGCCACCGCTCTGGAGACGGTGGCTGGCCGTGTGCTGAATTCGCTGTCCCTGATGGGCAAGCTCCAGGGCATGGGCTGGTACCGGGGCAGCGTGTTAGACGCCGGCGGGTTTTACACCTTCTACCGGGAAGACCCCTCTGTGGGAATTGGTGTGGAACTGAACTTCTCCGGCAGTTACGTGGGGGGCGATAACGAGGATGTCACTGTCTTCGATGCCGTCTTTTATAAAGCTGGTACCGTGGAACATGGTAGTTACTGTTATGACATACCCAAGCAGGAGAATGTCTTCCCCCTGGGCCAGGTACCGGCACGCTATTACAGCGAGGTGGTCTGGCAGCTGGAGCGCGCCACCGCGTCCAGCGCAGAGTTCGATCCGGACTGGCGAAACACAAAGAACTGATTCCATGTCCCGCACACACCTGCACCGGCAAACAGGCGACAGTAGTTTTTCTGCATTCGTTCAAAAACGGCTCACTGACTTCAGATAAAACCACAGGCCACGCTGAAATCTCATAAAAAATAGGCTGGGCAACCTTTTTCCGGTTGTCCAGCCCGTCTTTTTATACCTTGTTTTGCAGCAGTCCCGTGTTTCTCCAACAGATGGTTTCTGCAAGCCGCCGATGAATCTGCACCTTCAAAAGCGTAGATTTTTTCAAAGCACACGGTTCAGAGCGAAATTTGTACTCAGTCCAGATACCGCAGCCCGGAAATACCGTGTATGCCCAGGCCCGGCGCGTCTGTGAGTGCAATCTGTTTTCCGTGGAAGATGGCGCCGCCATCAACAGGATCAGCGCTGCACAGCGCCGGTCCATCCAGATCCACCCTGGTAATCGCACCCTTGGCGCAGGCCAGATGCACCGCAGCGGTTACGCTGACCTTTGCCTCCAGCATGCAGCCAATCATGCACTCCACACCGTACACCTCCGCCGCAGAAAGAATTTTGAGCGCATTGGAAAGGCCGCCGCACTTCATCAGCTTTATATTCACATAATCTGCTGCATGGCGCTGTAGAATGGTCATGGCATCCAGCGGTGAAAACATGCTCTCATCTGCCATGACGGGCACCGGCGAATGGGCCGTGACAAATTGCAGTCCCTCCAAATCCCGTGCCTTGACCGGCTGCTCCACCAGCTCAATGTTCAAGCCTTCCGACTGCATATTGTCCAGCAGCCGCACTGCTTGGCGCGGCGTCCAGGCCTGGTTCGCGTCAATCCGAATCATGGCATCCGGCGCAGCCGCCCGCACGACGCGCAGCCGCGCAAGATCCATGGCCGGGTTCTCCCCAACCTTTATTTTCAGCGTGTCGTAGCCCTTGGACAGGGCATCCAGCGTATCGCGTTCCATGGTTTCAGGGTCGTTTACGCTGATGGTGATGTCCGTTGTAAGGGTGGTTCGGCCACCGCCGAGCAGTTTGTATAGGGGCAGATTGCATTGCTGGGCGTAAAGGTCCCAAACAGCCATCTCCGCCGCAGCCTTGGCGCTGGTATTGCCGACGATGCTTTGGTGGATGGTGGCGCAGAGTTCCTCCAGGGACGCTGCTTCTTTTCCCACCAGTGCCGGGCAGATGTGATCGCGCAGGGCAGCTTCAATGGAACCAAGGGTCTCACCCGTGACCGCAGCGGTGGGGAATGCGCCGCCGGTATGGAAGCCCAGGCAGCGTCCGGCGCACCCCGGCTGCGGCGTGACCGCGCCGAGAAACGCCGGGTCTTCGGTATTCAGATAGAACTGTCCCAGCCCGGCCACGGCCCTACAGGTGCCGAACAGCCCGGCATGGCCGCTTACACCGTCAAAATAATAATAGGCATTGCCGTCGTTGGGTTCCCCAATCACATCGGTAACATGCGGTCGGAACCGGTCAAAGCTCATGCCGCGCTCCTGGCACATGGTTTCTTCCACCGCATTGTCGCGGCAGGACGGCACCAGTGGCAGCGTCCGGTCAGGGTGAAAGCACAGCTCATCAATCCCCAACGGCCCGGAGACATATTGGCTGACAATCTCCTGTAGTGTCAGCCCGGTAACGGTGCAAAGCACCTCCCGCAGGAGCATATAGCCGATGTCGCTGTACACCATACCGGCCTCACCGGTGGGAAGGTCCGCCAGAATTTCAAAAAACGGGCGGCCGTCTGCATAAAACGGATACCATGCCGGCAGCCGTGCCGTATGGGTCAGCAGGGCACGCAGTGAAATTCCCGACAGTCTCCGGCCCAATGCGCCCTCTGTGATTCCCAGCAGCTCCCCCGCCGAGTCCTCTAAAGAAATTCTCTTCTCCGGCGCCAGGGCCAGCACCGCCGTAGCCGTATGGGGTTTGGTGAGGGAAGCAAGGTCAAACCAGCGTCCCCCCTCCCCTTCGGTGGCTCCAGTCTCCAGCACGCCGGACCGGTCAAATAGCGCCCATTCGCCATAGGGAAACACGCCTTCCTCCACGGCCCTGTGCATCAGCGGCGCGACGATACTCAATGAAAAACCCCCTTTTCATCCTTCGGGAAATATTGTATCATGATATTGCTTTATTTGGAAAATGTGATTTAATTGATTATATCATGCACACAACACCAGTTCAATCATGCAATTTACACGGAATCATGGGTCCATTTTTCCCAAAACGGACCAACAATCTTTGTGAGGAGTGAACAGCAACATGATGGAACGTATCGCCAACAAGCCTTGCCGCCTGGCCGTGGGACTGATGTCCGGCACATCCGTGGATGGCATTGACGCCGCGCTTGTGGAACTGTCCGGCAGCGGCGACGGGCCGAAGGTCAAGCTGCTGGCCTTTCAGAATACGCCCTACCCCGAGGCGGTCCGGGAAAAAATATTTGCGCTTTTTCAGCCGAAAAATGCAACGGTGGACAAGCTGGGCTACATGAATTTCCTACTGGGCGAATACTTTGCCGCCGCCGCCCTGGCTGTGATTCAGGAAGCGGGGCTCCGTCGGGACGATGTGGATTTTATCGCGTCCCACGGTCAGACCATCTGGCATGCCCCGGTGGCAGACACAGCCGACGGCTATCCCATACGGTGTACCGTGCAAATTGGCGAAGGCGCCGTCATCGCAGAGCGCACCGGTATACCCACCGTCTCCGATTTCCGTGTGGCCGATATGGCCGCCGGCGGCCAGGGTGCGCCCCTTGTGCCGTTTACAGAATACCTGCTCTACCGCCGCGACCATGAAACCATCCTCCTTCAAAACATCGGCGGCATCGGCAACATGACCGTTCTGCCTGCCGGTGCGACGCCGGAAGCGGTCTATGCCTTTGATACCGGCCCAGGCAACATGATGATTGACGCTGTAATTACCGCCGCCACCAACGGGGCCGAGCGCTTTGACCGGGACGGCGCTGCCGCTGCCCGCGGCAAGGTCTGTGAAGCGCTGCTGCAAATGCTCACCCAGGATGCATACTACACCCTGCCCCTTCCCAAGTCCACCGGCCGCGAACATTTTGGGGAGCAGTACACCGCGAAACTCCTTTCCTATGGCCAGGAACATGGGCTTTCCTTTGACGACCTGGCCGCCACGGCGACGGAGCTCACCGCCTGGTCCATCGCGGATGCCTATACGCGCTATGTTCTGCCCCAATACCGTGCCACAGAGCTGATTGCCGGCGGCAGCGGAAGCTACAATCCCACACTTCTGGCCGCCCTCACACGGCGGCTTGGCGCCCATGGCGTCAACGTGCGCACTCAGGAAAATCTGGGGCTGAGCAGCGACGCCAAAGAAGCGGTGGCGTTTGCTCTTTTGGGTGACCGGTTCCTGGCCGGACTTCCCAACGTTCTTCCCACCGTCACCGGCGCGCAGCATGCCGCCGTCATGGGAAAGCTTTCCCTCCCCTCCGCCCGTTGAGAAAATCTGTCCAATATGCCGCAAACAATCGGGGCCGTGCCTTTTGGGCCGGTCCCGGTTTCGCTTGCAAAAGCAGTTTTCCATGACGAGATGGATTGGGCAACAAATGAGCATTGGTCAACGCTCTTTTAAACGGTTTGGAATCTGAATGATTCTGAACCGTTTAAATTTTTCCAGTACATTTTCCAGAATGTTTTCCCGTGGAGTACATTTCTTTCCGAACCTCTTGAAACTGACGGAAAAAGACCGTATACTATTCGGGCGTATCTTGTCAAAAATGGGCAATAATATGGTTGCTCCGAAATTTTCTGGAGGAGAAAACGATGGAATTTAAGCATAAGCGAGGCAATTTCACCGGCTCCATCGGCTTTGTGCTGGCGGCAGCCGGCAGTGCCGTGGGCCTGGGAAATATCTGGCGGTTTCCGTATCTGGCAGCCAAGGACGGCGGCGGTGTATTTCTGCTGTGCTACCTGATTCTGGTGCTGACCTTTGGCTTTACTCTGCTGACCACGGAAATCGCAATTGGCCGGAAAACCGGTCAAAGTTCCCTGACAGCCTACCGGGCTTTGAACCGCAACTGGGGGTGGCTGGGCATTATTGCCTGTCTGGTGCCGGTGATCATCCTGCCGTATTACTGCACCATTGGCGGCTGGGTCCTCAAATATCTGGCCACCTATCTGACCGGCGGCGGCGGAGCGGCCATGGCGGACGGGTACTTTACGGGCTTTATCACCTCCACCTGGAGTCCCATCCTCTGGTTCCTTATTTTTCTGGGCGCCACCATGCTGATTGTATACAAGGGTGTGGACACCGGCATCGAGCGGTTTTCCAAGGTACTGATGCCCATTCTGCTGGTGCTGATTCTGGCGATTGCCGTGTTCTCCCTGACGCTGACCCATACCGATGAGTCCGGCAATACCCGCACCGGTCTCCAGGGCTTTTTGGTCTATGTGGTGCCGGACTTCTCCGGCATGACCGTCAAAAAGTTTCTGATGATTCTGATGGATGCCATGGGACAGCTGTTCTATTCCATCAGCGTTGCCATGGGCATCATGGTGACATACGGCTCCTATGTGAAAAAAGAGACCAACTTGGGCAAATCCGTCAACCAGATCGAGATTTTCGACACTGTGGTGGCTTTCCTGGCCGGTCTGATGATTGTGCCTGCGGTATTTACCTTTATGGGCACCGAAGGCATGAACAGCGGCCCCAGCCTGATGTTTGTCTCCCTGCCCAAGGTCTTCGGCGCCATGGGCGCTGTGGGTGTGGTCGTCGGCGCCGCCTTTTTCCTGATGGTGGCCTTTGCGGCCCTGACTTCTTCCGTTTCCATTATGGAAGCCATTGTCTCCAGCATGATGGACAAGTTCCGCACGACGCGGAAGAAGGCCATTCTGGGCGTTACCGCCGTGGCTATGGTTGCCGGAATTATCGTCTGCCTGGGCTACAATCTCTTTTACTTTGAGCTGATGCTGCCCAACAGTACCACGCCGGGTCAGATTTTGGATGTGCTGGACTATA
This sequence comes from Candidatus Avoscillospira avistercoris, assembly GCA_018716875.1. Taxonomy (GTDB): domain Bacteria; phylum Bacillota; class Clostridia; order Oscillospirales; family Oscillospiraceae; genus Avoscillospira_A; species Avoscillospira_A avistercoris. The sequence goes on along the minus strand of DVJJ01000031.1, from coordinate 2,576 downwards.
TCAGCAACTATATTCTTATGCCGATTGTGGCAATTTCCACCTGCATTCTCATTGGCTGGGTGGTCAAGCCCAAAACCGTCATTGACGAGGTCACGCTGGGCGGCTGCCGCTTTGGACGCAAGTCCCTGTATGTGGTTATGGTTAAGGTCATCACCCCTCTGATGCTGTTTTTCCTGCTGCTGCAATCCCTGGGACTGCTGCCGTTTTAACGCGATGCAGGCGCCAAAGAACTGCTGTATCAGAAAACGGAACGGGGCGATGCCCCATGTAATCTAGCGAGGAAACAATGATTGAACTAAAAGGAAAATACAACGAGGCTAAAATCTTCACCGATGTGGTGGACAGCGCCTCCATTGCACAGGTACAAGCGCTGTGCAATCAGGAATTTACAGTGGGCAGCCGCATCCGGCTTATGCCCGACATCCATGCCGGGGCAGGCTGTACCATCGGCACCACCATGACCATTACGGACAAGGTGGTACCCAATCTGGTTGGGGTGGATATCGGCTGCGGCATGGAGACCACCCGCATTCGGGAATCCCGGCTGGAGCTGCAAAAGCTGGACAAGCTGATCTATGAAAAAATCCCCTCGGGCTTCTCCATCCGGGACAAAGCCCACCGGTACCTCAGCCAGATTGACCTGACTGCGCTGTGTTGTGCCCGTCATGTGGATTTGCTGCGGGCGGAAAAGAGCATCGGCACCCTGGGCGGCGGAAATCACTTTATTGAAGTGGATAAGGACGACGAGGGCAACCTTTATATTGTGGTCCACTCCGGCAGCCGTCATCTGGGCGTGGAGGTAGCCAGCTACTACCAGGAGGCAGGCTACAAAGTGCTTAATCACACCGATGACGCCTCCATTGCGGCCCTGGTGGCCCAGATGAAAGCCGATGGCCGGGAAAAAGAGATTCAGAAAGAACTGAAAAAGCTGAAAAACCTCAAGCAGACCAACATTCCCAAGGCCCTGGCCTACGTGTCTGGGGAACTGTTTGCGCAGTATATCCATGACATGAAGATCGTCCAGCAGTTTGCCATGCTCAACCGCCAAGCGATAATGGATGAAATCATCAAGGGAATGAAGCTCCATGTGGAGGAGCAGTTTACCACCATTCACAACTATATCGACACCGACGCCATGATTCTGCGGAAGGGCGCTGTGTCCGCCAAGGCGGGAGAGCAGCTGCTTATTTCAAGACGATGGGGGCCGTGGCTCATGTGCTGGACGCCAAGGAACGTCTGGAAGTGCTGCATGGGGTACTCCACCCCGACGCCGAGCCGTTTCAATTTGAATGGAAATGGCTGGCCCCGTCCGGCCTCTCCACCAAAGATTTTATTGCCCCGTCCTCGTTCCGTTTCGGCAATTCCCGTATGTTCGGGCTGGGCGGCAAGTATGGGGCCGTGAGCTTCTTAAACATCCTGTCCCCGGAGCTGTCGGACGAAATGCTGGCCGACTTCCTCAACACGGAAAACGGCATTGTCGTCAATCTCCATGTGCAGGCCATCGACCAGAGCGAGGCAATCAAGACGGTTAAGCGCAAGATCACCGACCTTGACGCCATGAAGATACAGGAACAGAAACGAGCTGTCCGCAGCGGCTACGACATGGACATTCTGCCCAGCGACCTTGCCACCTACGGACAGGACGCCAAGGAGCTTTTGAAAACCCTGCAAAGCCGGAATGAACGAATGTTCCAGATCACCTTTCTGGTGATGAACACCGCTGATACCCGGCAGAAGTTGGAGAACGATGTATTTTGGGCCGCAGGCGTGGCGCAGAAATACAACTGTTCCCTTGTCCGTCTGGACTACCAGCAGGAACAGGGCCTTATGAGCAGCCTGCCGCTGGGGGCCAACCACATCAAGATCGAGCGTTCCTTGACGACTTCCAGTGTGGCCGTGTTCGTGCCTTTCGTGACGCAGGAGCTTTTCATGGGCGGTGACGCCATGTATTACGGCGTCAATGCCAAGACCGGCAACATGATTATGCTGGACAGAAAACGGGCGCGGTGTCCCAACGGCTTGAAGCTGGGTACTCCCGGTTCCGGCAAATCCATGAGCTGTAAATCCGAGATCGTCAGTGTGTTCCTCTGTACCCCGGACGATGTATATATCTGCGATCCAGAGGCGGAATATTATCCCCTTGTGAAGCGGCTCCACGGCCAAGTGGTGAAACTGTCGCCTACCAGCAAATCCTATGTAAACCCGCTGGACATCAACCTGAATTACAGCGAGGACGAAAATCCGCTGGCGCTGAAATCCGACTTTGTGCTGTCATTCTGTGAGCTTGTCATGGGCGGCAAGAACGGGCTGGAAGCCATCGAAAAGACGGTCATTGACCGGGCTGTGCAGGTGATTTACCGGCCTTATCTGGCAGACCCCCGCCCGGAGAATATGCCCATCCTGTCCGACCTGCATCAAGCCCTGTTAGACCAGCATATCCCGGAGGCCGACCGGGTGGCGCAGGCCCTTGACCTGTATGTAAACGGCAGCCTGAACGTCTTTAACCACCGCACCAACGTGAACATTGAAAACCGCATTGTGGCCTTTGACATCAAGGAGCTGGGAAAGCAGCTCAA
>DVJJ01000030.1 GCA_018716875.1 Candidatus Avoscillospira avistercoris | reverse complement strand
CGCGGCGCGACCAGAGGCTCTGCCTCTGGACTCCGCGATTTTTTGAAAAAAATCGAGTAAAACTTTTAACTTATTTTAATACAGGCCCTCCAGCAGCATGGCGTTTGCCACCTTCTTAAAGCCTGCCACGTTGGCGCCCACCACCAGATTACCGGGGGCGTTACACTCGGCGGCGGCCTCCTCTGCCTGATGGAAGATATTCACCATGATACCCTGGAGCTTCTTGTCCACCTCTTCAAAGGTCCAATTGGCCCGCATGGAGTTCTGGGTCATCTCCAGACCGCTGGTCGCCACGCCGCCGGCGTTGGCCGCCTTGGCGGGACCAAAGAGGATATTGTTATCCAGGAAATAGTTGATGGCTTCCGTGGTGCTGGGCATGTTCGCGCCCTCGGCCACGGCCTGCACGCCGTTGGCAACCAGGGCCTTGGCGCTGTCCAAATCCAGCTCGTTCTGGGTGGCGCAGGGCAGCGCGATATCACAGGGAATGGTCCAGATGCCGCGGCAGCCCTCATGGTACTCGGCGCCGGGGACCCGCTCCGCGTACTCTTTGATACGGCCCCGCTCCACTTCTTTAATCTGTTTGACCACATCCAGCTTGATGCCGTCGCGGTCGATGATGTACCCGGCGGAATCGGACATGGCGATGGGCTTACCGCCCAACTGCTGGGCCTTCTGGACCGCGTAGATAGCCACGTTGCCGGAGCCGGACACGACGATGGTTTTGCCCTCGATGGAATCGTTCTTGAGACACCGGAGCATTTCCTGGGTAAAGTACAGCAGACCGTAACCGGTGGCCTCGGTGCGGGCCAGGGAGCCGCCGAACCGCAGGCTCTTACCGGTGAGGACACCGGCGGTGAACTGGTTCCGCAGCCGCTTGTACTGACCAAACAGGAAGCCGATTTCCCGGCCGCCCACACCGATATCACCGGCGGGCACGTCCATCTGGGAACCGATATGGCGGTACAGCTCCGTCATAAAGGACTGGCAGAACCGCATAATTTCATTGTCGCTCTTGCCCTTGGGGTCGAAGTTGGAGCCGCCCTTGCCGCCGCCCAGGGGCAGAGAAGTCAGGCTGTTTTTGAACACCTGCTCAAAGCCCAGGAATTTGATGATGGAGGCGTTGACGGAAGGATGGAACCGCAGACCGCCCTTATAGGGACCGATGGCGGAATTGAACTGGACACGGAATCCGCGATTGACATGGACCTTGCCCTGGTCGTCTTCCCAGGCGACGCGGAAGGTGACCATCCGGTCCGGCTCCACCAGACGCTCGACGATGCCATGGGTTTCCAGTTCGGGATGCATTTCCACATAGGGCTCCAGGGATTCAAACACCTCGCCCACCGCCTGCAAAAACTCCGGCTGACCGGGGTTGCAGCGGACGGTATCTTCATAGACACGCTTCAAATAGGCATTCTGCAACATAGGCTACTCCATTTCTTTGCGGACGGCAGCCCGCAAGTTTTTTTCGGCAGCGGACCCCCGGCATGGGGGACGCCGTTTGATTGCACGATACTATTATAGCGGGTCATGGTCCGTTCCACAATAGGAAACGCTCCAAATTTTAGGTTTTTTTCTGAGGTTTCCCGGTCTGCAAGTCCTTCCCATACTGTAGTCTGTTAATTGTTCACTGTAGCAGGATTTTCATAGGGTTCTGTCCGCTGTGGAACGACATCCGGGTTTGGGTGAACGAGTTGCGCAAAAAATTTTTGGAAATTGCAGAATTTTTATTGCAATTTCCCAAAGATGGGAGTACAATAAAGCTACAATCTAAGACTGGTAGCTGTAACGAAGTGCTGCGCGCACGGGCTGCAACTATCACTCGGCTTTTGCAGAGTGTTTCAAACCATAGCCATAGTGGCGGTTTGAAACATTTTTTGTTATCCGAGGCGTGTTGTTCTCAGTCATTAAGGAGGAACTATCATGTACTTATTGACAAACGGCAGACTCATCACCCGGGACCCGGAGCATCCCTATTATGAAAAGGGCGCCGTGGTCTTTGACGGCCCTTCCATTGTGGCGGTCGGCGAGGAATCGGCGCTGCGGAAGGCGTATCCCCAGGCGGAGGTCATCGACGCCAGGGGCGGCGTCATCATGCCGGCGTTTATCAACGCCCATACCCACATCTATTCGGCGCTGGCCCGGGGCCTGTCCATCAACGGCTACAACCCCACCAATTTTTATGAGGTGCTGGACGGCATGTGGTGGAACATTGACCGCCATCTGACGTTGGACGGTACCAAGGCATCGGCCGACGCCCTCTACCTGGACTGCATCAAGCAGGGCGTCACCACCATTTTTGACCATCACGCTTCGTTCTGTGAGATTCCCGGCTCGTTGCAGCGCATTGCCGAATCGGCCAGGGAATTCGGCATCCGCTCCTGCCTGTGCTATGAGGTCTCCGACCGGGACGGCGAGGACAAGGCGTTGCAGGCCATCCAGGAGAACGCCGATTTTATCACCTGGTGCGAAAAGGAAAAAGACCCCATGCTGGCGGCCATGTTCGGCGGTCACGCCCTGTTCACCATCTCCGATAAGACCTTTGAGCGGATGGTGGCGGCCAACAATGGCCGGACCGGTTACCATATCCACGTGTCCGAGGGCATGAACGACGTATACGACAGCCTGCAAAATTACGGACGCCGTCCGGTGCAGCGGTTGCAGGACCACGGGATTCTCGGCCCCAAGACTATCCTGGGCCATTGCATCCATGTGAATACCGCCGAAATGGAAATCATCCAGGAGACGGGTACCATGTGCGTCAATAACCCCGAATCCAATATGGGCAACGCCGTGGGCTGCTCCCCCATTTTGCAGCTGATGGCCCGGAATATCCTGGTGGGCCTGGGTACCGATGCCTATACCAATGATATGCTGGAATCCCTCAAGGTGGCGCTGACCATCCAGCGGCATAACGCCTGTATGCCCAATGTGGGCTGGTGCGAGGTCACCAAGATGCTGTTTGAGAATAACGCAAAAATCGGTGAAAAGTACTTCAATACCACCCTGGGCGTCCTGAAACCCGGCGCTTCTGCCGATATCATCGTGATGGATTATAAGCCGTTTACACCGTTCTCCGGCGATAATATCGACGGCCATATGATTTTCGGTATGACGGGCCGCCAGTGCCAGACCACCATTGGTAACGGTAAGATTCTCATGAAGGACCGGGAGCTGGTCGGCGTGGACGAGGAAGCCATCAACGCCCATATCCTGGAGGAGTCCAAGAAGCTGTGGGGCGAGCTGAATAACACAACATACTAAAAGTAAAACGTACCGGCGGCGGGGGCAAGCCCCCGCCCTACGGGGTCGGAACAAACCAACCTGTCATGTGGTTTTCGGTGCGTACCGGCGGCGGGACACATCGGTCCCGCCCTACGAACCGCGTCGGCAGTCCGTCCGAGAATGTAGGGCGGCACCTGCGTGTGCCGCCGTGCGGTGTGGGGTGACGATAACCGGCGCATTCCGGCGAACCCGTACCCCATGTACCAATCCCCCGGCGGGGCTGAGGGGCCGAAGGCCCTCTCACCGCAACAATGCGAAGCATGGATTGAGTGCGGTGCCGCACTGATTCGGCGGCACCGCACCAAATCCATATAAAACCCCAACCATATAAAAGTTTTACTCGATTTTTTTCAAAAAATCGCGGAGTCCAGAGGCAGAGCCTCTGGTCGCCCGTCGCAACGGGCGAAACTCCCGCGCCGCGCACGGCGCGAAATCCCCGCCCGCCGCAGCGGGCGAAATCCCCTATACTATATATAAAAGGAGGACCATCCCATGTCCGAACTGATGACTCCCATTCCCTTCCGCCGCCTGATGCAGTGGATTACCACCGAATACCAGCGGGAAGGCTCCGTGTTCGGCGTCCACCGTCCCTATATCGCCGGTCATAAGACGCTGCCCATCTTCGGGGAGACCATCGAGACGCCCTTCGGTCCCGCCGCTGGTCCCGCCACCCAGCTGGCCCAAAATATCGTTGCCGGTTACTTTGGCGGCGCCCGGTTCTTTGAGCTGAAAACCGTCCAGCAGATGGACGGCGCCGATTTGGCCGCCTGCGTCAATAAGCCCTGCATTCTGGCCGAGGACGAGTGCTATAACTGCGAATGGTCCACGGAGCTGTATGTCCACGAGGCGTTTGATGAGTATGTAAAAGCCTGGTGCGCCATCAAGATGATTTCCCACCTGTACGGTCTGGGCCATGACGACGGCTTTGTGTTCAATATGTCCGTGGGCTATGACCTGGCGGGCATCCAGGGCGAAAAAATCGATACCTATTTGAACAATATGCAGGACGCCTCCAAGACGCCCATCTTCCAGGAGTGCATTGCCGTTTTGAAGGCCATGTTCCCCAACGAGGAAGACTTTATCGATACCATTTCCCCCAAGGTTTCCCGCAGCGTCACCGTGTCCACCCTCCACGGCTGCCCCCCCGACGAAATCGAGCGTATCGCTTCGTACCTGATTACCGAAAAGGGCCTGCACACCTTCGTCAAGTGCAATCCCACCATCCTCGGCTACGAGTCCGCACGGGATATCCTGGATTCCATGGGCTTCGATTACATCGCCTTTGACGACCACCACTTCAACGAGGACCTCCAGTACTGCGACGCCATCCCCATGTTCCGCCGCCTGCTGGCCCTGGCCAATTCCAAGGGTCTGGAGTTCGGCCTGAAGCTGTCCAATACCTTCCCCGTGGACGTGAAGCAGAAGGAGCTGCCCTCCGAGGAAATGTACATGGCCGGTAAATCCCTGTTCCCCCTGACCATCGAGATGGCCCGGCGGATTTCCAAGGAGTTTGACGGCCGTCTGCGTCTGAGCTACTCCGGCGGCGCGGACTTCTTCAACATTGACCGGCTGTTTGCCTGCGGCATCTGGCCCATCACCATGGCCACCACCGAATTGAAGCCCGGCGGCTATCAGCGGTTCCGTCAGATTGGCGAGAAGCTGGAGCGCATGGTGTACCATCCCTTCTCCCGCGTGGACTGCGAGGGCGTGGAGCGTCTCGGCGCGGATATGCGCAATGACCGCCACCACAGAAAGGCCGTCAAGCCCCTGCCCAACCGCAAACTGGCGGAAAAGGTGCCGCTGCTCAACTGCTTTACGGCTCCCTGTAAGGGCGGCTGCCCCATCGGCCAGGACATTCCCGAATATGTGGAGCTGTGCCGTCTGGGCTGCTATGAGGAAGCGCTGGAGGTCATTCTGGCAAAGAATCCCCTGCCCTTTATCACCGGTACCATCTGCGCCCATCACTGCATGGACAAATGTACCCGCAACTTCTACGACCTGCCGGTGGACATCCGCGGTACCAAGCTGATTGCCGCCGAGCACGGTTATGACGCGGTGTTTGCCAAGCTGCAAGCCCCCGCCGTCCGGTTCCCCGACCGGAAAGCCGCCATCGTCGGCGGCGGCCCCACCGGTATGGCTGCGGCCCACTTCCTGGCCCGTGCCGGTGTCCCGGTGACGCTGTTTGAGCGGGAGAACCAGCTGGGCGGCATCGTCCGTCAGGTCATCCCCGGTTTCCGCATTTCCGACGAAGCCATGGACAAGGACGCTGCCATGCTGACCAAGCTGGGCGTGGACATCCGTCTGGGCGCTCCGGCTCCCACGGTGGAGGAATTGAAGGCCCAGGGTTATACACACATCCTGCTGGCCGTAGGCGCCTGGAAGCCCGGCAAGCTGGACATTCCCGGCAACGTCCGGCCCGTCATTGCCTGGATGCAGGCCATTAAGGCCGGTCAGGAGACCGTCAGCGGCCATGTGGCCGTCATCGGCGGCGGCAATACGGCCATGGACGCGGCCCGTCTGGCGCTGCGTGCCGGCGCTGCTTCCTCTACTCTGGTCTATCGCCGGACCCGGAAGTACATGCCCGCCGACGCCGAGGAGCTGGAGCTGGCCATGGCCGACGGCGTGCGGTTCCTGGAGCTGGTGTCCCCCATGGCCCAGGAGAACGGCAAGCTGCGCTGCCGCAAGATGATTCTGGGCGAGCCCGACGCGTCCGGCCGCCGCAGCCCGGTGGAAACCGACGAGTTTGTGGAGATTCCCTGTGATCTGGTGGTGTCCGCTGTGGGTGAGAAGGTGGATGACGCCTTCCTGTCCGCCAACGGCGTGGCTGTCAATGAGCGGGGCCGTCCGGCCTTTGAGAGCGGCTGTGTCTACACGGCTGGCGATACCCTGCGGGGTCCTGCCACGGTGGTGGAAGGCATTGCCGACGCCGCCCGGTTCTGCGAAGCCGTCACCGGTGAGAAGAGCGGGTATGTGGCTCCCAATTACGCCGAGCGCGGCGACGCCATCGCCAAGAAGGGCATCCTGTGCGATTCCGCCAAGTGCGAAGGTGACCGCTGCCTGAGCTGTAATACGGTCTGCGAATGCTGCGCCGACGTGTGCCCCAACCGGGCCAATGTGGTTATTGAGCTGGCCGACGGCAGCCATCAGATTTTGCACGTTGACCAGATGTGTAATGAGTGCGGCAACTGCGCCGTGTTCTGCCCCTACAGCAGCGCGCCGTATAAGGATAAGTTCACGCTGTTCTGCTCCAGAGAGGGCATGGCGGAGAGCAAGGAGAATTCCGGCTTCCTGTATTTGGGCAATCGGAAGGTTTTGGTCCGGCTGTTCGGTAATGAGGCCGAGTATGATCTGGACGATCCCAAGAACGGCCTGCCCACGACCATCGAGGTCCTGATTCTGACGGTCCTGAATAATTACGGCT
>DVJJ01000029.1 GCA_018716875.1 Candidatus Avoscillospira avistercoris | reverse complement strand
TTGAGCTGGCCGTGGCTGTGGTGGTCGTAGCTCTGTTGCTCTGGAGCGGCTCCGCCGTGGAGACGGCGGGCACCACGCAAAATGGAGCGGTGATTGCCTGGAACATCCTGGCGGGCATCTTCCATCCGGACACGAACCTGCTGTTCAATTTCACTACCCAAGGTGTGCCCTATTTGCTGTTGGAGACCATCTGCATCGCATTTTTGGGGACGATTGTGGGGGCCATCATCTCTGTTCCGTTGGCCTTTCTTTCGGCCTCCAACCTGACTCCGAAGCCGGTAGCCTTTGTGGGGCGAATCATTATTATGGCGGTCCGCACCGTCCCCGCCTTCGTCTATGGCCTCATGTTCATTCGGGTCACAGGCCCCGGTGCCTTTGCCGGTCTGCTGACCATGTCCCTGTGTTCGGTGGGTATGGTAAGCAAAATGTATATCGAAGCCATTGAGGACTTGGATGTGCGTGTGTTGGAGTCCCTGGACGCGGCGGGATGCACGACCTGGCAGAAGATCCGCTACGGCATCCTGCCTCAGCTGATGCCCAACTTCGCCTCCACCGCCATCTACCGCTTTGACATCAACCTTCGGGACGCCACGGTCTTGGGCCTGGTGGGAGCGGGCGGCATTGGCGCGCCGCTGATCTTCGCCATGAACGCCTACCGCTGGGAGGAAGCCGGAGCCATCCTGGCAGGCCTCATTATGCTGGTACTGATTGTGGAGTGGATCTCCACCAAAATCCGGGTTAAGTTGGCCAGGGGGTAAACATGGCAAAAACATTTCAGATCTACTATACCTCGGACACCCACGGACACATCTTCCCGGTCAATTACGCCGCTAACTGTCCGGAAAAATCCGGCCTGCTGAACCTGGCCGACCAGATGGAAAAGGACGGAAACACCCTAGTATTGGACGGTGGGGATTCCTTACAGGGAACGCCTCTGACCCAATATTTTCTGGAGAACCGAGACCAATGGCCTATCCACCCGGTAGCTGCGGCATTCAACGCGATGGGCCTTGACTATTTTACCTTGGGCAATCACGACTTCAACTTCGGCTATGAGGCCCTTCGGGATTATCTGCGGGCCATGAACGGCGTATGCCTATGCGCAAATGTAGAGGACTTGGGCGGCGAGCTGCCCATCCACCCTTGGACGGTACATACCCTGGCCAACGGCCTGCGGGTGGGAATCACTGGCGTGGTCACCGACTTTGTGAACGTATGGGAACAGCCCCAAAACTTGGAGCGACTGCGGATCACCGATGCCTTTCAAGCTGCTCTGACGGCCTGTTCCGCCCTCCGGGACCAGTGCGACGTGCGGGTGTGTATTTACCACGGAGGTTTTGAGGAAGAATTGGAAACGGGGCGGGTACTCTCGGACAGCGGGGAGAATATTGCCTGTAAAATTGTTCGGGAGCTGGACTTTAACCTTCTCCTTACCGGCCACCAACACATGGCAGTGGAGAGGATGGAACTGTCTGGCACCTATGCGGTTCAGCCTCCCGCCAATGCCGGGCAGTTTCTCCATATCACTGGACAGCAAGACGGGAGGAACATCCGCTTCTGCTCCAAACTGACGCCGGTGGGGGCGACGCACACCAAGGAGCCTTATCAGAGCCTGCTACCCTTGGAGCAGGCGGTGCAGACCTGGCTGGATCAGCCCATTGGGGAATTAGCTCATCCGATCCGCCCGGAAGGAAAACTGGACGCAGCCCTTCACGGAAGCCAAGTGGCTGCCCTGTTCAATCAGGTGCAGTTGGCAGAAACCGGGGCGGACTTCTCCTGCACCAGCTTGGGAAACGACCCGGTGGGGCTGGCCTCCCCAGTGACCATGCGAGGTGTGACGGCGGCCTATCTTTTTGCCAACACCCTGGTGGTACTGGAGGTGACGGCGGAGGTGCTGCGGCAGACTTTGGAGCGGTGCGCCGCCTACTTCACGTTAGTTGATGACCGGCCCCAAATCTCGGAGGAATTCCTGCTTCCCAAGGTGGAACATTACAACTACGACTTCTACGCTGGCCTGGCCTATACCTTTGATCTGCGCCGCCCTGTGGGGAGCCGGGTGGTTCGACTGACAAAATTGGACGGTTCTCCTCTGGAAAACGGGAAATTCCGCTTGTGCACCAGCAACTACCGGGCCACGGGCACCGGCGGCTATGATGCGCTGAGGAAGTGTCCTGTCCTCTGGCGGGGCGGTGTAGAAATGCCGGATCTCACCGCCCGTTATATCCAGACCCACAGCCCGGTGCCCCAGTTGCATAACGTAGATATGCAGGTGATTTGGTGAAGCCTTCTTGACAAGCCATAAGGAATGTGATTTTATAAATCAAACAGAGGAAAGAAGGTGGAGGATGGACAGATTCAATGTCGGTGTGAAAGTTGTTCAAAATGCCGGGAATCTTCTGCGGCAGTGTCGTCTGGAAGAAGCGGAGATTTGTCAGAAGACCAGCCATCAGGACCTTGTCACTCTCTGGGATCGCAGGATCGAACAACTGTTGCGAAATGAAATCCTGACAGCTTTCCCCCGGGACGCCATTGTGGGGGAAGAGTATCCGTCGGAGGCACATCGCGCCGAGTCGGTGACGTGGTATATTGACCCCATCGACGGGACTACGAATTTTATCAATCAGCATCAAAACTACGCCATCTCTGTGGGATGCTGGAACGGAAGCAAGCCATTGTTTGGCTTGGTGCTGGACGTAGAGAGGAAGGCGCTGTACTGGGCTCGGCACGGTGGAGGTGCATGGCTGGATCAGACACCGATCCACACCTCCGGCCGACGGGAACTATCGGAGCTGTTGCTGACAACACCGGGTTTGCAATATACCTTCCTGGAGCCACATCCTTATCAGGAGCGGATGATCCGGCTCTCCCGGAAGGTACGGGGAGTCCGGTGTCTCGGCTCCGTGGCCCTGGAACTTTGTGAGGTGGCTGCTGGCCGGGCAGA
>DVJJ01000028.1 GCA_018716875.1 Candidatus Avoscillospira avistercoris | reverse complement strand
GGGGCGTTGTTTGGATATTCTGTTGGAAAATCACGATTCACAGTCCGGCAGTCGGCTCAATGGACACTGGCCTGGACATACCGGGAATAGGGTGCAAGAAACTCCCGCTCAAAATCCGCTATGGTCAGCGGGCGGCTGTAATAGTAGCCCTGGCCGTAATTGCAGCAAAGCTGTACCATCATCTGTTCATTTTCCTGGGTCTCCACACCCTCTGCCACAGTACTGATGTGCAGCTGCTTGGCCAATTCCAGAATGCAGGCCATAATCTTGCGCTGGCTGCCGTCCGTATCCTTGGCGGCACCCATCAGGAACAGACGGTCCAGCTTCAATTCATCGATTTTCAGCCGTCCCAGGGTGTTCAGCGAGGAATAGCCGCTGCCGAAGTCATCCATGGAAATTCGGAACCCGGCGGATCGCAGCTCCTCAATGCAGGCATTGATATGCTCCACATGGTCCAGAACCAGACTTTCCAGAATCTCCAGCGTAATACATTGCGGCGATATGCCGTATTTTTCTGTAATGGCAAGGAGTTTGCTGACATACCCTTCACTGGCAAACAGCAGACGGGTCTGATTGACTGAAATATTGGTTGGCGCCATTCCTTCATCCATCCAGCGCCGCAGCTGCTTGCATGCCTGCTCCACCATATAGAGGTCCAGATGGACACAGAATCCGTTTTCCTCAAACAGAGGAATAAACTGGTCGGGGAACAGCATGCCCCGGTCCTTGGTTTGCCAGCGCACCAGCGCTTCAGCGCCAGTCAGCAGGCCGGTGCTGAGATCAATTTTCGGCTGTAAATACAGCTGAAATTCCTCCTGCTCCAACGCCCGCTTCATATTGCTTTCCGCATAGAGGCGGGTCTGCTCCAGCTTATGGAGTTCCTGATCATAGATGTAGACATTCTCTTTCTGGCATTTCTTGGCCTGGGCCAAGGCGGCCATCATGTAATTGTGCTTGGCCGATGCGGAAAATGGCTCCGGCGCTGCCGCCGTCAGCACAATGCCGCAATAAATGGAAACAGGATATTGTCCCAAAAGCGTCGTTGCGGTCTGCTGAATCCGATGTTGCAGCGTTTCAATCCGCTCCATGGCCTTTTCCGCCTCTGTCTCCCGCAGCGCAATATAGAACACATCGGCCGATTGGCGGCAGAAAAACTCGCCGGGCTGTTGGATACTGTCCAGGCAGCGTTTGATACCGCGGAGGAATTTATCTGCTGTGGACAAGCCGTAGGTCTCGTTGATATATTTGAAGTTCCGAAGGTTCAGCGCCACCAGCACCATGGGAATCTTCCGGCTGCAGGCCACACCCAGCAAGGTTCGGAATTCTCCGCCATTGTAGGCACCGGTCAGCGCATCATAGCGGGACAGCTGTTCCAACTGTTGCTGTGTCAACGCCATCTCACGCCGCGCCTTCCTGCTGTACCGGTAGAGCTGATAAAGGCAGATTGCCAGTCCCAGCACGATGGCGGCACCAATCAGATAAACCTTGTATACATACAGCCACTCTCCAAACGTATACTCCACCTTCTCCGCCATGGCACGATAGAACATACTCTGGCTTTGCACATCTGAAAGAGCGCTGATATAGTGGTTGAACACAGACAGAAGCTCACTGGAAACCCGGCTGGTGACACCCACGCAGTAGGAGACATTCTTGCTGCTGGACCAATCCACCTTCAGTTCGTCATACAGGACCTTCTTCTGCATATAGTAATTGACCGAATAGGCATCCAGCCGCGCATACCCCATGTCTCCTTTTCGCAGACTGTTGAGGCTCTTCTCGGTATTGGTGTAAAACCGCTGGGTGTCGTAGTTCGCCGGATCGGTGGCCGCTGGCGAGGAAACCAACAGACTGCTGCCGCTGAAATACGGCAGGGAGAACTGAATACCGTCCACGGCGATATAGCTGGAGGTACTGGCTGCACAGGCGATGATATCCACTTCTCCGGCCTCAATCAATTCGATACCATGGGCACAGGAATCCACAATGACCGGTTCATATTGCAATCCTGTTGCCTCTGAAAACTCCTCAAAGAACGTGGCGGCCATACCGCCCACTTTCCCGTCCTTGACGTATTGCAGCGGCGCGTTGCCGTCGCAGAATGCCACCTTCAGCGTGCCCATCTGGGCAATGTGCCGCTTGTCATCCTCGGACAACATAAAGTTGCCATAGGAGTAAAAATACTCATCGTACAGCTCTGTTTGCAGATGGGGATAGGCCCGATTCATACTATACAGTGCTGTGTTGAGCGTTTGCAGCAGTTGGTGGTTCTCCTGATTCAGGGCAAAATAATACGGCGTGGGCGAAAAGCGTGCAATGCTGCGGAAATTGTCCAGTACGGCAATATCCACCTGCAAGGTGGCGTCAGCTTCACCCGACTGCACCGCCTCAATAGCTTCCGTCATGGAATGATATGGGATAGTCTCATAGGTAAAATCGTTGAGCTGTGCAAACTGTGCCAACTGGTCCATGCGCTGGGTCTGTTCCTCCGAAGCGGCAATTCTGATGCCGTTCCAATTGGAAAAGTCGTCCTCGACCCACAGGGAATCCTCCCGGACCGTCAGCGCTGTATAAGTGGTACCATAGCTGTAGCTGGGATAGAGGAACATCTGCTCCAATTCCGGGCTGCGGTTCATCGTACCCATCATGTCGATTTCGCCGTTCAGCATCATTTCCATCAAGGTGACAATCTGGGTATTCAAGTCCCCGTCTACCATGACATATTCATAGTCCCAGTTGGTATACAGACTGAGCTGCTCCAAATAGTCCACCATATATCCGGCATAATTCCCGTTTTCATCCAAATAGGAGATACCCTGCTGTATGGGGAAGCCCACGCGAACCACGGTCTTCTGCCCCAGTCTGGCCTGTACCGTCACGGTGCTGGCAATGCAGACGCACGCAATCAGCGCAAGCCCCAGGATTTGTTTGATTCGCCTCACGGTATCACCCCTTCTCTATTCCCACATGGCATAGATCGCTCCCCCGCAGGAGATGCATTGGTATCGTACATTCTGTTTCTTTCAAATTATACCAGATTAAAGACAAAAAGGCAAATCCCATCTGGAAAAACAGAAAAAATTATACGGTTTTTTTGCACAAAAATCATCTGACCGTTCCGTGTTTATAAATGAAACACCGTTTTATTTTTCTCTAAATTGCGTCATTTTTCTACAAAAAATCGTAAAAATCAAATTTGTTGTCAAAAATTATTTCATTTATTCTATAAAAAGACGCACCGGTTCTGGTATAAATTATCTTGCCAGAAATAGGGATGCATTTCATTTCAGCGGAGCTTAAATAGCCCTTTTCCATAAAACCACGCAGGCACAGACGCCGACTGCCCATGCAGCCGGCGTCTGTGCCTGCAAATTCTATTTTCAATTGTGTGCAGCTAGGCATATTCTCCGATGTCCGCCGCGTCTGTATAGGGCAGCCGGAAGGCCCACGCGCCGGTGAAGCCCTGGTCATGGCTTTGGGCGTACCGGTACAGAATCACAGCCGTTTGCTCCCGGGTCACCGGGTCATCGGGGCCGAACCGGCCGTCACCGTATCCACCGGCAATGCCGGTACCGGCAGCCCAGCGGATGGCCTCCGCGTCAGTACGAGTCCCATCCACATCGCTGTAGTCCATGGCATAATTGACAGCGGGTTTTCCCTCCTGCTCATACAGCATCGTCAACAACTCGCCCCGCGTCAGCAGGTCCGTGGACTGGGCAGCCGATTGGGCGTCTGCCGCTGCGGCGGGCACGGCCAGGGAACCGGCCAGGGTCAGGGCCAACAATGCGCTCCGGGCTTTATGATTCAACATGGTGCATCCTTCTTTCTGAAATTCAATAGGTGTCTGTTCCTGTGACACCCTATATACAGCCCAGGACATGGTTTTGTTGCAACATGCAGAAAAAATTTTTTGAAGTGCCCGGTTAGTCGGCGTCGGCCGTCAGGCACTCATAAAAGTCGGCGTCCCAGGTATGCCGTCCCTCGCTCTGCAATTTCTCTTTCGTCCGCAGGAACCAATACTGTCCGCCGCCCCGGTCGGAGGTGGGGTCGCAGTAATAGCCCTTGCCATCCAGTATTACATAATTCCACGCATGATATTCGCTGCCCAAAACGCCCGACACCGGATAGCTTTCCACGCCGCAGACGTCCAGCATGGTCTTCAGGGCCCAGGAATATCCGCCGCAGATGGCCACATGGTCCCGCAGGGCTCCCAGCGCTGTGGTGGAAATTTTCGGCATGGTCTCCGGCGCCTGATAGTACCGCCAGTCATATTCCACGTTGTCGGTAATCCACTGGTAAACGGCTTCGACCTTTTGCCGGTCCGTCATGTCCGGCGTCACCAGCTCCGCCACCAAATCCTCCGCCATTTGGCGCGTTGTTTCCACCGCTGCTGCGCTGTCCTCCAGCGTTTTCTCGATGCCGGGGGCGACCAGAATTTCCGTCCCGTCTCCGTTGAGGGTACAGACAATAAATCCGTATCCGCCGTGCAGCAGCGCCCGCTGCAAATCATCCACCTGCAAGTCGGCATTGGTAATGGCGATGGACTGGGACGAAGTGCCGTCCAGCAGGGAGTCCGTGACCGTGAGGATATCCTTTAACGTGCGGATTTCCACGGCCCCCTCCGGAATACCCTGGGCATAGGCGTCCGTTTGGTATGGCATATAGAAAATCGTATAGTCCACCTTCTGGTCTGTCTGGGAAAACTGAACGTCATAGGCATACTTCAATTCCGGCCATTGGTTCAGCACGTCAAAATAGGCGTTCTGCAAATCCAGGTCTGCGCCGTACACCCATGTCATCTGACTGATATCCAGCTGGACCGTCTCCTGTTTTTGGAGAATCGCTTCCCGGAGAATGTCGGTGATCTCCTGCTGCGTAGTTGGCATTGGGAGACTGTCGGGCTTCTGTGCCGGTTCTTTTGGTGTCTCCGTCGCCGGCGGCTGCTCCCCTGCCCCTGCTGCCGGCTGCTCCGGCTTCTCCGCTGCCGGGGGCTGTTTTTCCTCTTCCGGCTTCGGTTTCTCTGCTGGTCCGGTTTCCGCCGGTTCCAATGGTTCCATGGGCAGCGTCTCCTGTTCCGGCGTTCCGATATCCGTAGGCGGAGTGTTCGCTTCCGGCTTCTCCTGGGATACCGTTTCCTCCGGTCCCGGCGGCACCGGGGCCAGCTCTGCCGGTTTCGGTTTCGCCTGGCAAGCGGTCAGCAGCAGCAGTACCACAGCCAGCATGGCAAATTTCTGATACATGGTCATCCTCTCCTGTCATTTCTTTCTATATGATAGGAGTGATTTGGCCGGGAAAAGGTGACAGTGTTCCCCAGAGAACCTCGAAAATTTTGGAGATGGAACACTTTACAGGTTCCGCGCTTTCCGGTTGGCCTGCTTCCGCAGACAGTTGCCCAAACTGGTGATGGACAACAGCGTGGCAATCAGAAACGCGCCGGGAATCACAATGACCCACCATGCCCTGGTCATCAGGGCCTTTTCCGCCAGAGACAACATGCTGCCCCAGGAGACCACCTCCAACGGCAGTCCCATGCCCAGAAAGCTAAGGGTGGATTCGGCCACCATGGCGCTGCGGATGTTCATGACCACCATAAAGAGAATGGATGAGAAAAAGTTAGGCGTCAGATGCTTGCGCAGCAAATAGAAAAAGCCGCCGCCCATACAGCGGGCCGCCACTACATAGTCGCTGCCTCGCAGCTGCCGGACCTCCGTCCGGACCACCTTAGCCATGGCCGTCCAGCTGGTAAGTCCAATGACCAGGGACAGGCTCCACACATTGGCCGGTCCCAGCACGGCCTGGAGCAGCAGCACCAGCAGCAAGCCGGGAATACTCAGCAAAATCTCCGTTCCGCGCATCAGCAGTGTATCCAGCCAAACGGGAGCCATACCGCTGGCCGCGCCAAAGACAATGGCTAACGCTGTGGAAATAGCGGTAGCCAGTATGCCGATGAGCAGCGAAACGCGGCCGCCGTACCAGATCATGGAGAAAAGATCGCGGCCCATGGCGTCGGTACCAAAGAGAAATTCCCGGTTGGGGGCCACATTACAGTTGGTCAAATCCAGATAGGTTGGGTCCTTGGTCATCAGAATTTCACTGCAAAGGCAGCCTAGTACAATGACCGCCAGCACCACCGCCGCGGCCACCGGTTTGCCCCGGTACCACGGAGCAGAGCGCCCACTCTCCGACGGTGGAACCGGGCGGATGCCCACCATTTGAAATCCGTCTGTCACGGTGTACGCACCTCCTGTTCCATCCCGTCCCGCTCCCCACGGATGCGCGGATCTATGCGTTCATTGATGGCCTGAGCCGCCAGATTGCAGAGCATGACCACTGCGCCAGACAGCAAACACAGGACCATCAGCAGGTTGTAATCCTGGTACCGTGCGCTTTCATAGGACAACGTTCCCAGACCGGGATAGGAAAACACCGTTTCCACAATATACGTTCCCCCCAACACATGGGGAATGGAAATGGCCAGGATGCTGAGATAGGCAGGCATGGCGCTGCGCAGACAATGGCGAAACAGAACCGCCCGCCTGGGCAATCCCTTGACCCGAGCCAGCAGCACATAATCCGCCCGCACCTCTTCCAGCAGGCGGTTACGGACCAAATAGGCATAGTACCACAAATGGCTGAGGACCACCACTGTCAAGGGCAGAATCAGATGTACCAGCCGGTCCCCCACATTGCCCTCCCCGCCGATGGAATAGGCGCCGGAGCTGGGCAACCACCGAAGCCCCATGGCAAAAACCAGAATCAGCACCAAGGACAACCAGAACTCCGGGATACAGCTGAGCACTGTCCCCGCCCGGCAAAGCAGCCGGTCCGGCCAGCGGTCCTCCTGCCAGGCACAGAAGATGCCCAGCAGCAGCGCGCCGCCGAAGATCAGCAGCAGCCCCACACCGCCCAACAGCAGCGTATTCCCCATGCGCTGGGTGATGACTTCCGTTACCGGCATTTTGTATTTATAGGAGATACCGAAGTCCCCCTGAACGGCCCGCTCCAGCCAGCGGACATACTGCACGGCCAGCGGGTCATTGAGACCCAGCTTGTCCTCAGCCCATGCCCGTTCCTGGGGACTCATCTTCTCCACCCGGTCGCCGTAATAGGACACCAGCGGGTCACCAGGGGCCAGCCGGGCGATACAGAACACCGCTACCGACAGAATCAACAAACTGACCACAAACACCAGCACTTTGATACCGATGGAGCGGAGTATGGAACGCTTCATGGCCGCCCTCCTTCCCGCAAAACAAAGTGGTCCGGCTCTTCCTCCACCAGAACGCCATCCAGAGAGACCAGGTCCGGCGAAAAGGTTTGCAGCGTCCGGCTTCGCTCCAACCGTGGGTCCGGAATGGGAATGGCCGACAGCAACGCCTGGGTATAGGGATGCAGGGGTCGCTGGAACAGCGCGCTTGTGGGCGCGGATTCCACCATCCGGCCGTGGTACAGCACCCCTACCCGGTCACAGAGAAACTCCACCATGGCCAAATCATGGGCAATAAACAGGATGGAAAAGCCGTGCTCCCGCTGCAAATGACGAAATAAATTGACAATTTGGGCTTGAATGGACACGTCCAGCGATGCAATGGGTTCATCGGCCACCAGCAGTTCCGGCTCCATGGACAGGGCGCGGGCGATGGCTACCCGCTGCCGCTGGCCGCCGGACAGCTCCGACGGATACTTGTCCAGATACCCGGCGTCCAATCCCACATAGTGCATCTGAAATTCCGCTTCGGCCCGGTAGGTACCCCGTGGGGGCCGGATGCCGTGAATGCGCATGGGCTCAGCGATGATATCCCAGACCTTCAACCGCTGATTGAGACTGGACGTGGAATCCTGGAAAATTAGCTGGCGCTCCCGCTGGAGCATGGTCCGATGGGCCCGGCAAGCGGCCCGGTCACAGAGGTTGACGCCTTTGAACAGGATTTCACCGGCGGTGGGCCGGTACAGGCTCATGACACATCGGGCCACGGTGGATTTTCCGGAGCCGGACTCCCCTACCAGACCGAAAATCTCGCCCCGTCGAATTTGAAAGGATAAATCGTCCACAGCCTTGACGCTCCCATGGCGTCCCAATGGAAACACTTGGGTCAGATGGCGGACATCCAGCAGAATTTCCTCAGCCATGCAGGCCACCTCCTACCGGCGGCGTCACCTGGGGCGCCCGCGGGTCCAGCAGCCAGGTGGCCGCAAAATGGGTTTCCGTGATGGGAAACATGGGCGGTTCCTCCTCGTAGTCGATGGCCAGCGCGTAGGGATTGCGGCAGGCAAAGGCGTCGCCCTTGGGCGGGTGCAGCAAATCCGGCGGCATACCGGAAATGGTGGGCAGCGTCTCCCGTCCCCTGGACAGGGCGGGCAGGGATTGAAGCAGGCCCCAGGTGTAGGGATGGCGCGGGTCATAGAAAATTTCCTCGGCTGTTCCAATCTCCACGATTTTCCCGGCATACATCACGGCCACCCGGTCCGCCACTCGGGCCACCGCTCCCAAATCGTGGGTCACAAACACCGTCGCCGTCCCCAACTGCTGCTGAATCTGCCGCAGCAGGTCCAGAATTTGGGCCTGAATGGTCACGTCCAATGCTGTGGTCGGCTCGTCAGCAAAGAGAATGGCCGGGTCCCCGGCCAGAGCCATGGCCAGCACGCTGCGCTGGCGCATGCCGCCGGAGAAATTATGTGGGTAAAGCCCCATCCGCTCCGCGGGCCGCTCAATGCCCACCAAGGTCATCAATTCCAGAACCCGCTGCCGCATCGTCTCTCGTCCCATACGGGGCTGGTGGACCCGAACGGCTTCGGCAATCTGCGCGCCGATGGTCATGGTGGGGTCCAGCGCCGTCATGGGGTCCTGAAACACCATGGAGAAGAGTTTGCCCCGCAGTTTGGTCATCTCCCGTTCGCCGTATCCGATAATATCCACACCGTTGACCAGGATGGTCCCCGACGGCAGACGGGCCGTGTCGGGCAGCAGTTTTAGAATACTGCGGCACAGGACACTTTTCCCGCAGCCGGATTCCCCGACAATGGCCAGCACCTCGCCTTTATGCAGCGAAAAGCTCACGTCCCGGACAGCCTGCACCGGTCCTGACGGCGTATCAAAATGGACGGTCAAATTGCGGACCTCCAGCACCGTTTCCATGATTCTCTCCCCCTGTTTACCGGACAACGGGACTGCATGCAGTCCCGTGGAGCTTGTCAAAAAAGTGTTTTTGACAAGCTCCAAGCGAGCATTCAACTTCGAGAAAGTTGAATGCTCGGTCTATTGAAATTGGTGCAGGGGACTTTTTGTCCCCCGCACACACCCCCTGCTGCTCTGTCGCGGCAGTGCTTGCGGTTTTTTGACAGTCCCGTTGTCTCTGTTGTTTATCCGATGGTCCATTGATGGATGTTCCAGAAGATGCCCACGCCGTGATGGCCTAAAACCGTATCGGCTGCAATGCCCTGGAGGTTGGAATTGGTCACATAGTTGGCGTCGATATAGCAGAGGAACGCGTAGGCCGGGTCTTTCGCCAATTCCTCCTGGAATTTTCCGTAATACTCCCCGCGTACCGCCGGGTCGTCGGACTGACGGGCCAGCGTCAGATATTCGTCCACCTTTTCGTTGGAATAGCTGGAATAATTGGCGCCCTTCCCGGTGCCGAACACCTTGTAGGTGTGGTCGTCGGCGTCAAAGGGGCTGCCCCAACCGATGAGACAGGCCATCTGTCCGCCCCAATCCATCTGTGCCGGAATCTCCACCGTACACTGGATGCCCACCTCCCGCAGCTGTTGGGCTGCCGCCTGGGCAATGTCAATGCGGTCCTGTTCTCCAGCCATAACGCTGATAGTGAAGCCCACCGGCTCCCCATTGCGGGTATAGAATCCATCGTCCTCCAGAACACACCCAGCACCCTCCAAAATCTGCCGGGCTCTGTCCGGGTCGTAGTCGTAGCGCTCCACATTCTCATTGTTGTAACGGTTCCGCTGCAACGGACTATAAGCGGCCATCCCCTGTCCCAAAAGGACCGAATCAATGATGGCCTGACGGTCCAGGGCACAGCAGATGGCGGGAATCAGGTCCCGGTTTTCTGTCCAATAGTCGTTGGCGAAGTTAAAGAGAATACCACGGTAATCGGCGGTCGTCATATCGTAGCAGGTAAAACCATCCCGGCCTTCAAAGTTTGCCGCATTCTTGGGGTCCAGCAGCACCAGATCCAGTTCACCGGATTCCAATTGCATAGCTTGGGCGTTATCATCGGCCACAATTTTAAAAATCACCGTGTCAATGTTGGGCGCGCCCAGATAGTAGTCCTCGTTTTTTGTCAAAACGATGGACTGTCCCACGTCCCAACGTTCCAACTGATAGGGGCCGGTTCCCACCGGATGGCGGAAGAAGTCCGACTCCTGCATGTCCTCCCCCTCCAGCAGGTGGGACGGCAGCACCGCCATGGTCATATACTCCAGAAAGGCCACATTGGGTTCTGCCAGGCGGAAGGAGATGGTCTGGTCATCCACCACAGTAATCTCCTCCACGTCCTCATAGTTGGGAGCGTTTTCCGAACCGTTGTCCGGGTCCATAATGGCTTCGATGGTAAATTGCACATCCTTTGCTGTAAACGGCTCGCCGTCATGCCAGCGAATGCCGTCCCGGATGTGGAAGGTGTAGGTATAAGTGGTTTCGTCATAGTCCCAGGACTCGGCCAGGCCGGGTACCACCTGATTGTCGCCGTCGTGGGCCGTCAAGCCGTTGAACAGCAGAACGTTGATTTCGCCATGCTCATCCATGGCCGGGTTGATACGGGTGTAGTCGCCGGAGCCGTAGACCAGTGTAGTTCCTTCTTCTGTCTTCACCTCAGCAGTATTTTTGTCACCGCAGGCGGCCAGCAGCACGGTCATGGTCAGCGCAAGCACCATTGAAATGGCTTTCTTCATAATCTGTTCCTTTCCTTGGGCAATCTGTATATTTTTACAGGTACAAACTGCCATGTTTTGAGGCTGTGATGTCTCTGCACTGCATTGCCGGCTGCATTTGCTGCATCATTGGGGATACTATAGTGGATTCTCAGAGCGGGCGCAAGCCCCCCCTGGGGTTGGTTTCAGTAAAGAACTTCACAAATAAAAAACTTTTTCCATTCCACGGAACTTTTTGGCAGCGGATGCGTCTAAGGAACAAAGGCAATCCCCACCGAGCATTATTCCAACCGATCAAAACAAAAAAGGAGCGAGCACTATGAAAAAGAAATTGACGGTATTGGTCCTCACCGGCGCACTGGCCTGCACCATGGCCCTGCCTGCCATGGCCGCCGATGTCACAGCAGTTCCCATTTCTGCCCCTGTCTCCACGGAGGAGCTGGCCGCCCTGCCGGACAGTGTACTGTATTACGGCACGGTGCAGGAAATCAGAAAGGATGCAGACGGTTCCATCACCCAGCTCCGCATGACCTCGGAACGTTACGGCGAGTATGTGATGAATCTTTCGGAGGAAACGGTCTGGATTGACAGCGGAAAGCAGACGGCCTCCGACCCGAGCACCTTGCAGGAGGGTGAAAGCCTGTATGTTTTCCACAGTACCATCGCAACGTATTCCCTGCCGCCCCAGTCGCCGGCCTTTGCTGTGGTCCGCAACATCCCCATGGATGCCGGCTGTGCTCAGTATCATGAGGTTGAGGCGGTCTCACTGGAGAATGGTCAGCTGAAAATCACCACCGACAACGGCGGCCTGATTCTGACGGCCGATGAAAACACCGGACTGTCGTTCTACGGTTCGGACGCCGCGGCTTCGCTGTCCGATGTCCAGACCGGCGATTATGTGATGGCCTGGTACAGCGCTGTTGCGGAGAGCTATCCCGGTCAGGCTTACGCCACCCACCTGATGCTGCTGTCCGCCGAATCCCAGCCCACTACGGATACACTGACCCGCAGCGAACTGGTTATGATGATGCACAAACACGCCGGAAAGCCCGTCGTCAACTACGCCATGAATTACTCGGATGTCGCTAGTGACGCGGAATATGCCGAAGCTATCCGCTGGGCTACCAGTGAAGGCTATGTAGGCGGTTGCGGCGATGGTACCTTCTGCCCCGACGATACCGTATCCCGCGAAGAGTTGGTAACCATCCTGTGGCGCTACAACGGCAGTCCCATGTTGATGGACTATACCGGTCTGAGCCAGTTCAGCGACGTGGGCGAGATCTCCCAGTGGGCACAGCCTGCTCTCGCCTGGGCTCATCAGAAGGGTTATATCACCGCCGTAGACGGCAGCCGTCTGGACCCCCAGGGCGATGCCACGCATGCAATGGCCGAAAGCATTCTGAATGCCAAATAATCGCAAGCACTGCAAAGAGAATCGCATAAGAAACGCCCGGCTCTGAGGACAATCTCAGAGCCGGGCGTTTCTTATGCCAATTTTAAACCATTGGTTTAGAAGAAATTATACGTTCTATACCACGCATGCCTGTTATCTGCGCCTCCATTATGATACAGTAAAGGCAAGGAATCGGAGGTGTAAACTATGAAATTATCCCTTTCACAAAACATCTGCAAACTGCGAAAAGCCAACCATCTGACCCAAGAGCAGCTGGCAGAAGCGCTGGGCGTTACCTTTGCTGCCATTTCCAAATGGGAGCGCGGTGCAGCTACACCGGAATTAACCCTGATTGCACAAATGGCGGATTTGTTTGGGGTGTCCATGGATGTGCTTGTGGGCTTTGAAGTTCGCAACAATCATATTACTGCCGTGGAGGAGCGAATCCACAATTTGCAGCGTTCCAAACAGTATGGCGATGCCATGGCCGAATCAGAAAGCGCATTGCTACGTTACCCGAATGATTTCCGTATCGTCTATCGTGCGGGGGAGGTCTATGCGTTTGCGGGCATGGAGGGAAAAGCGGAACCGCATTTGCGGCGGTGCATTGCTCTTTTAGAACACGCCATTTCCCTTTTGTCGCAAAACACGGGCCCCGAAATCAGTGAGGTATCCATTCAGTC
>DVJJ01000027.1 GCA_018716875.1 Candidatus Avoscillospira avistercoris | reverse complement strand
ATGGCAGCGGCGTTTTCCTCCGTCACCTCGGCAGCCGAGGCAAAGTGAACTTTGGGAATCACCAGAAAGTGTGTGGGAGCCATGGGAGAAATATCGTAAAAGGCATAGCAAATTTCATCCTCATAGACTTTGTTGGAGGGAATTTCCCCAGAAATGATCTTACAGAACAGGCAGTCAGACATAGTGCAGTCCCCTTTCTATCGTTACAGTCCCAGCTTTTCGGCCACCAGATTATCCACCGTGGCCAGGGCGTCATCCAGCTTCAGAACGTCGGTGCCGCCGCCCATGGCAGAGTCGGGCTTGCCGCCGCCTTTGCCGCCGCAGATGGCAGTGATGCTCTTGATGATCTCACCGGCCTTGATGCCTTTGGCAACGGCTTCTTTGCCGCAAACGGCCAGGAAAGTGATCTTACTGTCATTGACCGTGGACAGAACGGCCACCACATTGGCCTGCTTATCCCGGAGCATATCGCCCATCTGACGCAGCTTGTTAGCGTCGGCGTTGGGAAGCGTAGCAGTGAGAACTTTCAAATCGCCTACGGCATGACCGCCCATGAGGAACCGCTCCGATTCGCCGGCAGCTTCTTTGGCCTTGAACTGCTCCACCATGCGACGCAGCTCCCGCAGCTCTGCAATGGTTTGCTCAGCTTTTTCGCGCAGTTCACCGGGTTTGGTCTTGAGCACAGCAGCAGCCTCAAACAGCTTCTCCTGATTCTGGTTCATGGTCGCCAGGGAGACGGCGCCGGTGGTAGCCTCAATGCGGCGAACGCCAGAGGCCACGGAGAATTCGCTGGTAATGTGGAACACGCCAACCTTAGCGGTGTTGTCCAGATGGGTGCCGCCGCAGAACTCCACAGAGAAGCCGTTGCCCATTTCCACAACCCGGACCACGTCGCCGTATTTCTCACCGAACAGAGCGATGGCGCCACGCTCCTTTGCCTTTTCGATGGGCATTTCTTCGGTGACAACCGGATAGCCCTCCAGTACCATCTCGTTGACCATGGCAGATACACGGCTCAACTCTTCTGCTGTCAGTGCGGAGAAGTGGGTAAAATCAAAGCGCAGACGGTCAGGCTCCACCAGAGAACCGGCCTGATGGACGTGATCGCCCAGAACAGCGCGCAGCGCGGCATCCAGCAAATGGGTAGCGGAGTGGGCACGCATAACGGCCTTCCGGCGGACGGGGTCGATCTGAGCCCGGACGGTATCGCCCAGTTTCAGAGTGCCCTCCACCAACTTGCCGCTGTGCATAAACTTGCCGCCCTTATTTTTCTGGACATCGGTCACTTCAAAGCAGCATCCGTGCTCGCCATCAATGATAATCTGGCCGTGGTCGGCCACCTGGCCGCCCATTTCAGCGTAGAAAGGCGTCTTGTCCAGAACTACGATGGCATCGACACCGGGCATCAGCTCTTCTGCCTGCTCGTTTTCCACCACCAGAGCCACCACTTTGGCGTCGGTGACAGTACCGGTTTCATAGCCGACAAACTGGGTCTCAGGAACGTCCTTACCAAACTCAACACCGGCCCAGCCTAGATCGCCCAGGGCTTCACGAGCCTTTCTGGCTCTCTGACGCTGCTCTTCCATCAGAGTTTTGAAGCCTTCCTGGTCCACGGTCATCCCCTGCTCTTCCACCATTTCTATGGTTAGATCAATGGGGAATCCGTAGGTATCGTACAGTTTAAAAGCGTCAGCGCCGGAGAAGATCTTTTCGCCCTTCTCCTGATGACCCCGCAGCATTTCGTTGAAAATGTTCATGCCGCCGTCAATGGTCTTGGCGAAGTTTTCTTCCTCAGTGCGGATGACCTTGGTGATATAACCCTGGCGCTCCCGCAGCTCGGGGTAATGGCCTTCATTCTCATGGACTACTGTATCACAGACCGTGTACAGGAAGGGCTCATTGACGCCCAGCAGCTTGCCATGCCGGGCAGCGCGGCGCAGCAGACGGCGCAGCACATAGCCACGGCCTTCATTGGACGGCAAAACACCGTCGCAAATCATAAAGGTGGCGGAACGGATATGGTCGGTGATCACCCGGAGAGACACGTCCTTGGCATTGGACTCGCCATAGTGGGCGTGGGTGATCTCGCTAACCTTGTTGGTGATGTTCATGACCGTGTCCACATCGAACAGAGAGGCGACATCCTGACATACACAGGCCAACCGTTCCAGGCCCATGCCCGTGTCGATGTTCTTCTGCTTCAGTTCGGTGTAATGGTTTTCACCATCGTTGTCGAACTGGGAGAACACCACGTTCCACACCTCGATATACCGGTCACAATCGCAGCCCACGGTACAGCCAGGCTTGCCGCAGCCCCACTTCTCTCCGCGGTCATAGTAAATCTCGGAGCAGGGACCGCAAGGGCCGGAGCCGTGCTCCCAGAAGTTATCCTCTTTGCCAAACTTGAAAATACGGTCGGCGGGAATACCGATCTCCTCGTTCCAAATGCGGAACGCTTCATCATCGGCGGGGGTAGTTTCATTGCCAGCAAAAACGGAGGGATAGAGACGGTTGGGGTCCAGTCCCACCCACTCTGGAGAGGTCAAAAACTCCCAGGCCCAGTGAATGGCATCCTTCTTAAAGTAATCGCCAAAAGAGAAGTTGCCTAACATTTCAAAGTAGGTGCCGTGGCGGGCTGTCTTGCCGATGTTCTCAATGTCGCCAGTCCGGATGCACTTCTGGCAGGTGCAGACGCGATGGCGGGGCGGCTCCTGCTCACCGGTGAAGAAGGGCTTCATGGGTGCCATACCAGAGTTGATCAGCAACAAAGATGCGTCGTTCTGGGGAATCAGGGAAAAGCTGGGCAAGCGGAGATGTCCCTTTGTCTCGAAAAATTTCAGGAACATTTCGCGGAGCTCATTGAGCCCGTTTTTTTTCTGTGCCATGGGTTTTGGATACCTCCATCATTCAATCGCTTGCAGTGCAACAAAAAACGCTTCGCCCCAAACAGGGGCGAAGCGGCTGCTTCACGGTACCACCCTGATTACCCGGAAATCCGGTATCTCAGCCATCGGATATCGGGGATGAACCGGGCCGCTCATCACAGCCTGCTCAGAAGTGGCTGCGATTCCTTCCAGCCAAGGGGCTTGCACCGTCTCCCCTCTCGCTTGGGCCTTTCAAAATCGCTCGTTTCCTCATTGCACTGCGTATTTTCTTACCTATTTTACCACAGTTTTTTCGTTTGTCAATGGGTTTCCCGTTAAATCAGCATGCAGTGTGCTTATCTAGTAAACACGAATTGTTTCAGTCGGGAAAATGCCTCTTCCAGCATCGTTCTGGGCAGTGCTACATTCATCCGAATATGACAATTGCCGCCAAATTTCCGGCCGTCCTGCCATCCAACACCCACATCGCTGCCCTGCACCAACAGCTGGTCCAAAGTGATGCCGTGCTCCTTACACCAGCCGGTACAGTCTAAATACAGCAAATAGGTGGCCTGGGGCATGGCAACTTCCACGCCCGGAAAGTGTTCCCGAATGAACGATACCGCATAATGGACATTGTCAGAAAGCACCTGCCGCAACTCCTGCATCCACCTGGCACCCTGATTAGAATAGGCGGCGATCAGAGCGTGCATTGTCATCACATTCATATGATTATAGAACGATAGCCCGGCCTCCTGCTCCACCCAGTCCCGAAGACGAGGATTATAGATTATGCGATAGCTGCCGAT
>DVJJ01000026.1 GCA_018716875.1 Candidatus Avoscillospira avistercoris | reverse complement strand
TGCATTTTTAGAATTGTCCTCTTGGATGGGGACCTCCTTGCGAAGCGGTGTTTGGACTTATTATGAAGCAGCGGACCAAGAGGCAATTCATAAAACAATAGAGTATTTACATCAGTTTGCACCCAGCGAAGAACTCAATAAGATGTATGTTTTGGGAAACCATGATTATCAGGATGCAGCATATCAAACTGATTTCAATTATCCGCAGGCGTGGCTTGAGGAAGCCGAGCTGATTGATCAGTGGATATTTGAAAACGAAAAGGAAATCATTCTTTTTTTACAAAATATTTTACGAATGCACATTGGTTGCTTGTGAGCCTGAAATTCACCTTGATTCGGCTGTTTACCTTACAGAACTGCTAAGCGTTGAATACCATACGCAGCCATTGAACGCAGCAAGTCTTAAAAAGATTTGCTGCGTTTTTGCTGCCCGTTTGACAATTGCCGCGCTCCTACGGCAGCACCGTCTCCATATCCACAATGTCCACGCCGGTGTAGTAGTGCTGCAAAATCTCCTGCCAAGTGCTGCCTCCGTCGGCCATGGCCGCCGCCCCGTACTGGCTCAGACCCACCCGGTGGCCATAGCCCCGTGTATAGAAGTCCACAGTCTCCTCCCCCACCGTCACGGAAAACCGGGTGGACCGCAAGTTGAAGAGACTGCGGACTTCGGTCCCTGTAAAGGAAACACCGCCGATTTCCACCGTCTCCACGCCCCCGCCGCTGCTGCGCACGGCCTTTCCGAACCACTGTCCCCCGTCCTCCGGCAAAACGGCCCCCGCCGCTTCCACGGTTTGACGGAACACGTCCCGCTCCACCGAAACCACATCCTCATAGGGAGGCGCGTCCTCCTCGCCGGGGCTTTCCACCGATTGGAGATACGGCACCTCATTCCCCCAGACGGCCACAGCGTCTTCCGTAACGCCGCCGGAACAGGAAAAGTAGACTGCGTCAATGAGGGCGTCGTCATAGGTCAACACCTGACCGTCGGTGGCTTCCACCGCCGTTCTTACCTTATTATATACGGCGTCGTACTCCGTGCCCATCCGTTCCGCCGCCGTCTCCGGCGACAGATACGCCTGACAGCACCCACTGTCAGCGCAGACGTCGGCCCCATCATGCTTTCCCCCCAACATTTGCTTGCAGGTAAAGGTCCGGGCCGCTACGGCCTGGGCTTCCAGAGCCGCCTGGGGAAAGGACGCGGGCATCTCTCCCATCACCACCCCTGTCAGATAGTCATCCAGAGCCAGCGTCTCCACACCGTCCGCCGTGGACAGGCGGACAGCCTGCGTTCCGTCGGCGGTTTCGGCGGTTGGGGATGGCGCCTGCTCCACAATTACCGGCTCCGGCGTCGGTTCCTGGGGCGCCGTTACGGTCTCATAGGCCATCAGGACCGCCGCCGCCAACCACACGCCCATAGCTGCAAGACATCCTGCAGAAATCGCTCGTCTCATTGCATTTCCCTCCATTTTGCAAGTCGTATTTCAGAATTATTCATTTCTTTTGTTTTATTTCTTTATCAGATAAAATATTTTTTCAATATTTGTTTTAATTTTATCTATTATGACGTTGACTGACTGATATTTATCTGTTATACTGTATTCAAATTTCAAGGAGGATGAAGCACATGGATATCAATACTGCATATTCTGAAAAAAATCGTGAGTATATGCGCAGCCTCTTCGCCGGGATCGACCGCAACACCTCGGAAGCCCTGTCCAGAATGATGCGGGATAATGTGGATGTCAAGCGCGGTCTGCGCAATGCCGACGGCACCGGCGTTATGATCGGCTACACCAAAGTGGGCAACGTCCTCGGTTATTCCATCCTCGATGGCGAGCGAGTTCCCATGGAAGGTCACCTCTCCTATGCCGGTTATGAAGTGCCGGAGCTGGTGGAGGGCTACCGCAAGGAAAACCGCTTTGGTTTTGAAGAAACAGCGTTTCTGCTGCTGCTGGGCCGTCTGCCCAACGCCGAGGAACTGGACATGTTCCAGAACTTCCTCTATGACAATATGGCTCTGCCTGACAACTTCACCGAGGACATGATTCTCAAGCACCCCTCCCGGGACATCATGAACCAGCTGGGCCGCTCGGTGCTGGCCCTCTACTCCTCGGACCCCAACCCCGATGACACCTCTCTGGAGAACATGGTTCGCCAGTGCTCCCAGCTGATCGCCCGCTTCCCCATCATCATCGCCCATTCCTACGCGGCGCGGCAGCACTATTTCAACGACAAGAGCCTCTATTTGCACCGTCCCGTCAAGGGCCTGTCCATCGCGGAGAACTTCCTGCGGGCCATCCGTCCCAACCAGAAGTACACCGACGAGGAGGCCAAGCTCCTGGACCTGTGCCTGGTGATTCACGCCGAGCACGGCGGCGGCAACAACTCCACCTTTACCTGCCGCGTCCTGTCTTCCACAGGCACCGACACCTATTCGGCCATCTCCGCCGCAGTCGGCTCCCTGAAAGGCCCCAAGCACGGCGGCGCCAACAATCAGGTCATGACCCAGTTTTCCGAAATCAAGGCCAACGTGAAAAACTGGAAGGACGACAACGAAGTGGCCGATTATCTGCGCAAGATTCTGCGCAAGGAAGCCGGCGACGGCTCCGGTCTCATCTACGGTATGGGCCACGCCATCTACACCATTTCCGACCCCAGAGCCACGCTGCTAAAGAAGTATGCCCGCTCTCTGGCCCAAAAGACCGGTCTGCTGGAGGAATTTGAGCTGCTGGAATCCATTGAGCGGCTGAGCCCCGACCTCTTCGCCGAGGTCACCGGCAAAAAGAAGGTCATGTGCGCCAATGTGGACTTCTATTCCGGCCTGGTCTATACCATGCTGGGCATCCCTCAGGAGTTGTTTACCCCCCTGTTTGCCATGGCCCGTATCACCGGCTGGTGCGCCCACCGCATTGAAGAGGTCATGACCAGCGGCCGTATCATGCGTCCGGCCTATCGCGCCATCTTCGCCCATCAGGATTATATCCCCCTTTCCGAGAGAAAATAGTCGTCATCTGGGACGCCGCACAGCAATGCGGCGTCCCGTTTTGCGTTCCGGCACCGTAACTTGACACGTTTCCACCATGCAGGTATAATAATATGGAGTTTATATTGGATTGGAGCTGCACTATGAAGCGTTTGCTGAAAATCATCATCCCCATCCTGCTGGTGGTGCTGTTGCTGGCCGGAGCCCTTCTGTTCCTGCTGGTCTTCCGCCCCGATATCACCCAGGAGTTTTTCATGAACCGAGCCGACACCGCCTTGGCCAATGGTAATTATTCCAAGGCTGTCACCAACTACCGCCGGGCCGGTATCGTCTCCTCCGACAACCCGGAATTGGCACTGAAGCTGGCCCAGGCCTATGAGGGCTCCGGAAACTTCACCAAGGCCGAATACACCCTGGTCACCGCCATCACGGCCAATCCCGAGGAACTGGACCTGTATCTGGCTCTGTCCCGGGTCTACGTGGCTCAGGACAAGCTTTTGGACGCTGACCAAATGCTGACCCGGACGGCCAATGAAACCATCCGCACCCAGCTGCAAGAACTGCGGCCCGACGCCCCCGTTTTGCAGCCGGAACCGGGCTATTACACCGAGTATATTGACGTGTCCCTGTCCTATTCCGGTCACAATGCCTATCTGTCCACCCAGGGCTGCTATCCCTCCATGGAGGACGAGCTGTATACGGAGCCGGTCCATCTGCCTTCCGGCGAAACGACGGTGGTTGCCATTGTGGTTTCCGAAGATGGTCTGGTCAGTGAAGCCGTCACCGGCACGTACACCATCGGCGGCGTCATCGAAGAGGCCACCTTTGCCGATGAGGCTGTGGAAAGCGTCATCCGGCAGACGTTGGGCAAGGAGGACGGCACCCCTGTTATGACCAACGAGCTGTGGTCCCTGACCACGCTGGAGCTGAACGGCGACGTGCGCGACCTCTCCGATTTGGAGAACTGCACCGGTCTTACTTCCCTGACCATCCATGACGCCTACGGCATGGACTTCTCCGTGCTCTCCAAGCTGACCAATCTGGAAACGCTGGACCTGTCGGGCTGCACCGTTTCCTCCGGCGGCCTGTCGGCCATTGCCCAGCTGCCGAAACTCAAGACGCTGTCCCTTAGCGGCTGCACCCTCACCGATGTGTCGGCCCTGTCTCCCCTGGTCTCGCTGGAATCCCTGGACCTGTCGGGCAACGTCATTTCCGATATTTCCTCCCTGAGCAGTCTGACGGCCCTCAAATCGCTTAATCTCAGCTCCAACACGTTGACCACCATTGCGCCCCTGGCTTCCATGGAATCCCTGGAAACCCTGGACATCACCGGCAATCAGGTCAGCAGTTTGTCTCCCCTGAGCAACAAGACAACCCTGACCTCCCTGCTGGCAAAGCAGAACAAGCTGGTGGACTTGGCGCCCCTGGCCTCCTGCACCGCTCTGGAGACGGTGGACGTATGCAACAACACCGTGGTGGACCTGTCTCCCCTGGCCAAGCTTTCTTCCCTGGGCACTCTGAAAGCCGACTATAATGCCATCGTCTCTCTGCCGGACTTCTCTGCCGCCACCTCGCTGACGCAGATTTCCGTTGCCCACAACACCATTTCCAGCGTGTCGGGTCTCAGCAATCTGCCCATCCTCAACTATGTCAACATTGACTATAATCAGGTCAGCGATCTAAGCCCCCTGACCAGCTGCAACAATCTGGTGCAGGTGGATGCTTTCGGTGATCCGGTCACCGATGTGAGCAAGCTCCAGAACATGGGCATTATCGTCAACTACGACCCTACCGCTACCACAACAACGGAATAAATGCAAAAAAGAACCGTGCAGTCGAATTTGAACTGCACGGTTCCTTTTTCTGTTGGATTGTATAAGTCAGAGGGCGTCGGCCAGCAATGTCAGTGCCCGTTCACAGGCTGCCTGCCGGATGGCTGTCCGGTCACCGGTCAGATGAAGCTCCTCGCAGATGGTCCACCCTTCCCCGGCCAAAGCCACATAGACCAGTCCCACCGGACGGCCGGAATCGTCGGAGTCGGGGCCTGCCAGTCCCGTGATGCCAATACCGAAATCGGCTTTCATTCCCGCCCGGACACCTTCGGCCATCTGCCGGGCCACCGGTTTGGACACCGGACCCAAGGTATCCAGGTCCCGTTGGTCCACGCCCAGATAGCGATGTTTTACAGCGCAGCTATAGCTGATGACACCGCCGGGATACACAGTGGAGCTGCCCGCCACATCGGTCAGCAGCTTGCCCAGCAGCCCGCCGGTACAGGACTCCGCCGTTGCTACGGTTTTCTCTGCCGCTTTCAGGGCGGCCACCACCGATTCAGCCGTTGCCGCCATGGTATCGCACCGTCACTTTCTCGGTGTTCTCAATGGCGTGGGCCACCAGACCTTCCACGTCCATTTTGGCCTCGATGGCTTCCACCTCCCGCAGAGAGGGCTTCGTCTTGGGATGCCGGGGCGTAAAGACGGTGCAGCAGTCCTCATAGGGCAGAATGGACGTCTCCAGCGTGCCGATTTTCTGTGCAATGGCAATGATATCCTTTTTATCCATGCCAATCAGCGGGTGGAACAGGGGCATATCCACCACAGCGCCGGTAACAGCCATGGCCTCCATGGTCTGGCTGGCCACCTGGCCCAGATTCTCACCGGTGACGAGACACTTGCAGCCGTCCTGCCGGGCGATTCTTTCGGCAATGCGCATCATAAAGCGGCGCATAATAATGGTAAAATACTCCTCGGGGCACTGGTCCCGGATGACCTCCTGCACCTTGGTGAAGCCCACCACATTGACGGTCATCCGCCCGCTGTAGCGGGTCATCAACCGGGCCAGCTCCAGCACTTTCTCCTTGGCCTGCTCGGACGTATAGGGATAGGAGAAAAAGTGGATGGATTCAATTTCCACGCCCCGCTTGGCAATCATATATCCGGCCACAGGGCTGTCGATGCCGCCGGACAACAGCACCGCGGCGCGGCCGCCCATACCTGTGGGCAGACCGCCCGCGCCGGGCTCGGCAGGACCGTGGACATAGGCCGCCTGCTCCCGGACCTCCACATACACCGTATAGTCCGGGTTGTGGACGTCCACGGCCACCTGGGGGAACGCCTCGGCAATACGGCCGCCAATCTCCTGAGACAGCTGGATGGAGGTCATGGGGAACCGCTTGTCGGCCCGCTTGGACTCCACCTTGAAGCTCTTGGCCATGGACAGGTCATCACCCAGATAGTCCTCCACCGCCTGGAAAATGGCGTCCAGATTCTTCTCACAGGGGCGGCACCGGCAAATGGCGGCAATACCAAAGACCGTATGGCAGGCGTCCCAGGCGCCGTCCACATCGCAGTCGTCGTTCTGCGGCTCCACATAGATGGTGGACTGGGCAATGTGGACGTTAAAGCTACCGTAGGGGCGCATACGGCGGGCAATGTTGGATTTCAGCTTATTTTCAAAGGAAAAGCGGTTGAGGCCCTTGAGCACAACCTCGCCCAGCTTCAGCAGAAAAATTTCATTCATATGTTTTAATTCCTTCCGTTGGTTATGGTTGCGTCCCGTCAAAGCGGAACGTCCGGTAGCGAATGGCCTCGGCAATATGCTGGGGGCCAATCTGTTCGCTGCCGTCCAGGTCGGCCACGGTCCGGGCCACCTTTAAAATACGGTCATAGCTGCGGGCCGTCAGTCCCAGCCGTTCAAAGGCCGCCTGCATCAGTGATGTGGAGGCCTCATCCAGTCGGCAGAACTCCCGCAGCTCCGCCGGTCCCATCTGGGCATTGCAGCTGTGCTCCCCTAGTCCGAACCGATCCTGCTGCCGTTTGCGGGCATCGTTGACCCGCTGCCGGATGGCCGCCGACGGTTCCGCCCGTTCTTCTCCTGTCAGGTCCGTAAAGGGCAAAGCCGGAATCTCCACCATAATGTCGATACGGTCCAGCAGCGGCCCGCTGATGCGGCTCAGATAGCTGCGCACCGACTGGCGGGAACAGGTACATCGGCTGCTGGGATCGCCGTACCAGCCGCATTTGCAGGGGTTCATAGCGCACACCAGCATAAATTCACTGGGATAGGACACACTCCCGCTGACTCGCGAAATGGTCACCACACCGTCTTCCAACGGCTGGCGCAGCACTTCCAGGGCGTCCTTGCGGAACTCCGGCAGCTCGTCCAGAAACAGGACGCCCCGATGGGACAAAGAGATTTCACCGGGCCGGAGGGTGGTGCCGCCGCCGCTGAGTCCCGCCGGGGAAATGGTGTGATGGGGACTGCGGAAAGGCCGCTCCGTCACCAACGGCGACTCCGGCCGCACCAGTCCCAAAATGGAGTGAATCTTGGTGACCTCCAAGGACTCCGTCCGGGTCATATCCGGCAGAATGGAGGGCAGCCGTTTGGCAAGCATGCTCTTGCCGGAGCCCGGCGGCCCCACCAGCAGGATATTGTGTCCGCCTGCGGCGGCCACCTCCAACGCCCGTTTGCCCCCCTGCTGTCCTTTCACATCGGCATAGTCCAAATGGGTTCCCTCCGACGGAGACGGCATCCAAACCGGGGCCGGTTCCATCCGCTGTTCCCCCCGCAGATGGGCCACCAGCTGCCGGACGTTCTCCACCGGATACACCGTCAGACCGTCGGCCAGTGTGGCCTCGGCGGCATTGGCGGCGGGCAGATACAGCGCCGTGATGCCCGCGTCCCGTGCCGCCATGGCCATGGGCAGCACGCCCTCCACCGGCCGCAAGCCCCCTTCCAGGCTCAGCTCCCCCAGGAACGCCGACGGCTCCTGCGGCAGTCTGACGCAATCTGTGGCCGCCAGGATACCCAGCAGAATGGGCAAATCATAGATAGTACCGGACTTTTTGGTGCCCGCCGGGGCCAGATTCAGCGTAATGCGGCTGACGGGAAAGCGGAAGCCGCAGTTTTTGACCGCGGCCCGGACCCGGTCCCGTGCCTCCTTGACGGCGGCATCGGGCAGGCCCACCACATCAAATCCCGGCAGGCCATTGGAAATATAGCATTCCACCTGAACCTCGTAGCCGTTGAGACCCGTCAGGCCCAGGGAGCGGACGCTGCACAGCATACTGTTCCCCCCTCTTGGGCGCACAGCACCCAGAATACACGGTTTACTATACAACAGACCCGTTGAAATTGCAATGACAGGCAGCAAAAACCGCGCCGCAGTCCCAAAAACTGCGGCGCGAGCGCTTACCTATTAAAATATATCAGTTAGCGGCGGCCTGTTCCTTGGCCAGCTCCGCCAGCATAATGGGCCGCCACTCCGTAAAGGCCAGATACAGGGGAATTCCCAAGCCGAACACCGACATAAAGACACAATTCCAAAATTCCTTCCGGGCTTCCTGATACGCTTCGCTGTGCATTTGCTGTTCCTCCCTCTCAAACGGTATACGGCCAGCGCCGTTTGGTTCGCATTATACCCCATGGACCAATTAAAACGGTGTAAAGAACGGTCCGTCTCCCGTTAAAAACCTGTTCAGGCCGCCGGTTTGTCTGTACATGGTTCACCCGTCATGCACCATTGTTCGCCACCAATCGCCAAATTTTCTTTAAGGTCGATAAAAAAATAATAATTTTCAATTCACAATTTACAGCAGGGAAAAAGTGTGCTAGAATGTATCCGATTGAGATTACTATACTTTTAGGAGGTATATCAAGTTGTCCAGACATTTTAAAACCATGGATGGTAACAACGCTGCGGCCTACGTGTCGTACGCTTTTACCGAAGTGGCGGGCATCTACCCCATCACCCCTTCCAGCCCCATGGCTGACTACGTCGACCAGTGGGCTGCCCAGGGCGTCAAGAACATCTTCGGCACCACCGTCAAGGTGGCTGAGATGCAGTCCGAGGCCGGTGCTGCCGGTACCGTTCACGGCTCCCTGGCCGCCGGTGCCCTGACCACCACCTATACCGCTTCTCAGGGCCTTCTGCTGATGATCCCCAACATGTACAAGATCGCCGGCGAGCTGCTGCCCACCGTCTTCCACGTTTCCGCCCGTACCGTTGCCGCTCAGGCCCTGAACATCTTCGGTGACCACTCCGACGTCATGGCCTGCCGCCAGACCGGCTTCGCCATGCTGGCCGAAGGCAATGTGCAGGAGGTTATGGACCTGGCTCCCGTGGCCCATCTGGCCGCCATCAAGGGCCGCGTTCCCTTCGTGAACTTCTTCGACGGCTTCCGTACCTCCCACGAGATCCAGAAGGTTGCCATCTGGGACTACGAGGATCTGAAGGAGATGTGCGACATGGACGCTGTCAACGCGTTCCGCAAGCACGCTCTGAACCCCGAGCATCCCAACACCCGCGGCTCCCACGAGAACGGCGATATCTTCTTCCAGCATCGTGAGGCCTGCAACAAGTACTACGACGCTCTGCCTGCCATCGTCGAGGAGTACATGGGCAAGATCAACGCCAAGCTGGGCACCGATTATCAGCTGTTCAACTACTACGGCG
The DNA here is from genome assembly GCA_018716875.1 of Candidatus Avoscillospira avistercoris. Taxonomy (GTDB): domain Bacteria; phylum Bacillota; class Clostridia; order Oscillospirales; family Oscillospiraceae; genus Avoscillospira_A; species Avoscillospira_A avistercoris. Next base: position 689 of record DVJJ01000026.1, on the reverse strand, counting down.
CTCCCGACGCAGACCGCGTTCTGGTTGCCATGGGCTCCTTCTGCGATGTGGCTGAGGAAGTCATCGACTACATGAACGCCCACGGTGAGAAGGTCGGCCTGGTGAAGGTCCGTCTGTACCGTCCCTTCTGCGCCGACAAGCTGTTGGCTGCCATCCCCGCCACCGCTACCAAGATCGCCGTCATGGACCGCACCAAGGAGCCCGGCGCTCTGGGCGATCCCCTGTACCTGGATGTCGTGACCGCTTTCGCCAACGCCGGCCGCAAGGCTACCATCGTCGGCGGCCGTTACGGTCTGGGCTCCAAGGATACTCCCCCCTCCTCCGTGTTCGCTGTCTACAACGAGCTGAAGAAGGACGAGCCCAAGCGTCAGTTCACCATTGGCATCAACGACGACGTCACCCACCTGAGCCTGCCTGAGACCGCTGCTCCCAACACCGCTGCTGAGGGCACCATCGAGTGCAAGTTCTGGGGTCTGGGCGGCGACGGCACCGTCGGCGCCAACAAGAACTCCATCAAGATCATCGGCGACCACACCGACAAGTACGTCCAGGCCTACTTCCAGTATGACTCCAAGAAGACCGGCGGCGTGACCATCAGCCATCTGCGCTTCGGTGATCATCCCATCCGTGCTCCTTACTACGTCAACAAGGCCGACTTTGTCGCCTGCCATAACCCCTCCTACGTCACC
>DVJJ01000025.1 GCA_018716875.1 Candidatus Avoscillospira avistercoris | reverse complement strand
TGGTGATTTTTTTCATGTTCTCTTTTCCTCCAAAATATAAAAAAGTGTGCGCAACCGAAGTCGCACACACTGAAAAACGCAACTCCGATTGTCGCCAAACAAAGCCTGAAATAGAAAGGAGAACCTTATGCTACCCAAGTGGAATTGCGTTTTTACCGTAATCCAGTTTGGGTAACATCTATAAAAGAGTATACTACTCCCTTAGCTCGGTTGACCTTTATTTTTTATTCAGCTTTGTTTGGCTTCAATATAATACCACTTTTTTCCCTAAAATAAAAGGCTTTTCGAAAAAAATATTGTTCTGTTCGACAGCGCGGCACCGGCGTGTGCCGCCGCGCCGTACTAAGTCCCATTATTTGGCGCATGGGAGCGCAATCGTAACCACCTGCAATGATCTTCGCCCGTCTTCGCCCGATGACGGGAATTATCGTTGACTTTCGCCGCTGGATGCGATACAATACACAATTGAGAATGAAGCAGGAGGTTATGCTATGCAGTATCTGCTGACCGGCGGTATGGTATGGAACAATGGCACTTTGGAAAAACGTGACGTTGCCATTGCTGACGGGCGTATTGTTTCCGTTTCCCCTTCCGTCGATGCCACCGGCTATACGGTGATTGAACTCCATGAGCGGTTATTGGTTCCGGGTTTCGTAGATGTCCATGTTCATCTTCGTGAGCCCGGCTTTTCTTATAAGGAGACCATTGCCAGCGGTACCGCCGCCGCTGCCGCCGGCGGTTACACCGCCGTTTGCTCCATGCCCAACCTCAAACCGGTCCCCGACAGCGCCGAGACCTTACAGGAACAGCTTACTATTATCGACCGGGATGCCGTCGTCCACGTCTACCCCTACGGCGCCATCACCAAGGGCGAGCAGGGTCAGACATTGGCGGACCTTTCCGATATGGCCCCCCATGTGGCGGGCTTCTCTGACGACGGCCGGGGCGTTCAGTCCGATGACATGATGAAGGCCGCCATGGTGGAGGCCAAAAAACTGGGGAAACACATCGTGGCCCACTGTGAGGTCAACGAGCTGCTCCGCGGCGGCTGCATCCACGACGGCCAATGGGCCAGGGAACACGGTTACCCCGGCATCTGCTCCGAAAGCGAATGGCGGCAGATCGAGCGGGATTTGAAACTGGTGGAGGAAACCGGCTGCCCCTATCACGTCTGCCACATCTCCACCCGGGAATCGGTGGAACTGATTCGCCGGGCCAAGGCCAAGGGCCTGCCCGTCACCTGTGAGACCGGACCCCATTATCTGATTCTCTGCGACGAGGACCTACAGGAGGATGCCCGGTTTAAGATGAATCCGCCCCTGCGGAGCCGAGCCGACCGGGACGCTCTGGTGGCCGGTCTCCTGGACGGCACCATCGACTGCATCGCTACGGACCACGCCCCCCACAGTGCCGAGGAAAAGGCCAAGGGTCTCCGGGACAGCGCCATGGGCGTCGTTGGTTTGGAGACGGCTTTCGCCATGGTCTATACCTATCTGGTGAAGCCCGGCAAGGTGTCCCTGGACATTGTTCTGGACCGGCTGATTACCCGCCCGAGAAGCATTTTCGGATTCCCCGGCGGCGTCATTGCCGAGGGCCAGCCCGCCGACCTGACGGTGCTCTCCCTGGACACCCCCGCCGCCCCCGTGGACCCGGAAACCTTTGTGACCAAGGGCCGGGCCACTCCCTTTGCCGGGATGCCCGCCGAAGCCACTGTGGATTTGACCATTTGCGGCGGTAAGATCGTCTATGAACGGGAGGTACCCCATGAATGAAGCCATTTTGACCTTGCAAGGAAAACGGCAGCTGACCCATGATGTCTATGAGCTGACCTTCTCCGGTGACACGTCAGCCATCACCCGGCCCGGTCAGTTTGTCAATATTACAGTCCAGGGCCACTTCCTGCGCCGCCCCATTTCCGTCTGTGATTGGGCAGAGGACAAGCTGGTCCTTATTTGCCGCGCCATGGGCAGCGGCACCCAAACCCTCTGCGGCTCCCCCATTGGCACGGAATTTTCCGTCCTGATGGGACTGGGCAACGGCTACGATGTGGACAAGGCCCTGCACCACAAGCCGGTCCTGGTGGGCGGCGGCGTGGGCGTGCCGCCCCTCTATGCCCTGGCGAAAGCCTTTCTGGCCAAGGGCGTAACCCCCACCGTGGCCCTGGGCTTTGGCAGCACAAGAGAATTGTTCTACGAAGATGAGTTCAAAGCCCTGTGCTGCCCCGTGCTGGTGTCCACCGTGGACGGCAGCTACGGAACCAAGGGGTTTGTGACGGCGGTCATCGAGCAGACCGATTGTGACTACGCCCTCTGCTGCGGCCCCATCCCCATGCTCAAGGCCGTGGATTCCATGGCCCAGATTGTGGACGGCCAGTTCAGCTTCGAGGAGCGTATGGGCTGCGGCTTCGGCGCCTGCGTCGGCTGCACCTGCAAGACCAAGTACGGCACCAAGCGCATCTGCAAGGACGGCCCGGTGCTCTGCAAGGAGGAGATTGTATGGTAGACCTTTCTGTGACTCTGTCTGGTATCAAACTGGACAACCCCATCATCCCCGCCAGCGGCACCTTTGGATTCGGCCAGGAGTTTGCCCAATTCTACAATCTTGACATTTTGGGCAGCATCTCCTTTAAGGGTACCACCGCCGAGCCTCGCTTCGGCAATCCCACCCCCCGCATTGCGGAAACGCCCTCGGGCATGCTCAACGCCGTGGGTCTCCAGAATCCCGGCATCGACGCCGTCATTGCCCACGAGCTGCCGGAGCTGGCAAAGATTTTCCACAAGCCTCTGGTTGCCAACATCGGCGGTTTTTCCCTCGACGAGTACGCCGAAAACGTCCGGAAGATTTCCGACTGTGACCAGGTGGGCATCATCGAAGTCAATATCTCCTGCCCGAACCTCCACTGCGGCGGCCAGAACTTCGGCAACACCGCCGAGGGGGCGGCCCAAGTGACCAAGGCCGTCCGGGCTGTGACGAAAAAGCCCATCTACATGAAGCTGACCCCCAACGTCACCGACATTGCCGAAATCGCCCGGGCCTGCGAGGCCGAGGGCGCCGATGGCGTCAGCCTGATTAACACCCTCTTGGGCATGCGGCTGGATTTGAAGACGAGAAAACCCATTCTGGCCAACGGCACCGGCGGTTTGTCCGGTCCGGCCCTGCTGCCCATCGCTGTCCGCATGGTGTATCAGGTGTATCAGGCCGTCAACATTCCGATTATCGGCATGGGTGGCGTCAGCTCGGCACGGGACGCCGTGGAACTGATGCTGGCAGGCGCGACGGCGGTGCAGGTGGGCGCGGCCAACCTGCGGGACCCCTACGCCTGCAAAAAAATCGTGGAAGACCTGCCTGCGCTCTGTGAGAGCCTGGGCGTAACCAAATTGAGTGACTTGACAGGAGGCGCACACCGATGAACAAGGACGTCATCATTGCACTGGATTTCCCCACCAAAGACGAGACCCTGGCCTTTCTGGATCGGTTCCAGGGCCGCAAGCCCTTTGTGAAGATCGGCATGGAGCTGTTCTATGCCGAGGGTCCGGCCATCATCCGGGAGATCAAGGCCCGTGGCCACAAGATTTTTCTGGATCTGAAACTCCACGACATTCCCAACACCGTCAAGCGTGCCATGAGCGTGCTGAGCCATCTGGATGTGGACATGGTCAACGTCCACGCCGCCGGCGCGTCTGCCATGATGAAAGGAGCGCTGGAGGGCCTGACCCGTGCTGACGGCACCCGTCCCCTGCTCATCGCTGTAACCCAGCTGACCTCCACCGACGCCGAAACCCTCAAGAATGAGCTGCTCATTGACACCCCCATGGAGGAGACGGTCATGCGCTATGCCAAGAACGCCGCCGACAGCGGCCTGGACGGCGTAGTTTGCTCCCCCCTGGAAGCCCGGAAGGTCAAGGACGCCTGCGGTGAGAAGTTCTTCACCGTCACCCCCGGCATCCGCTTTGCCGACGGCGATGTGGGCGACCAGAAGCGCGTCATGACCCCCGAGCGGGCCGGTCAGTCCGGCAGTGACTTTATCGTGGTGGGCCGTCCCATCACCCAGGCCGCCGACCCGGTGGCCGCCTACGAGCGCTGCTGCAAAGAGTTCCTCGGTCAGTAAATCCATCTCAAAGGAGATTCACATATGGAAAAGAAGATTGCCAAAGCATTGCTGTCCATCCATGCCGTGTTTCTGCGGCCCGACGACCCGTTTACCTGGGCCAGCGGCATCAAGAGCCCCATCTACTGCGACAACCGTTTGACGCTGACGGCCCCCGCCGTCCGCACGGAAATCGAGAACGGTCTGTGCGAGCTGATCCGCAAGCACTACCCCGACTGTGAAGTGCTGATGGGCACCTCCACCGCCGGTATCGCCCACGCTGCCATCTGCGGTCACATCCTGAACCTGCCCATGGGCTACGTCCGTTCCGGCAATAAGGACCACGGCCGCGGCAACCGCATTGAGGGCAAGCTGGAAAAGCATCAGAAAGTGGTCGTTGTGGAAGACCTGATCTCCACCGGCGGCAGCTGCATTGAAGTGGTGGAGGCTCTGCGGGAAGCCGGCGCCGATGTGCTGGGCATCGTCAGCATCTTTACCTACGGTATGCAGAAGGGCCTGGACCGTCTGGCCGCTGCCAACGCCAAAAATGTGAGTCTGTCCAACTTTGACGCCGTGTGCGAAGTGGCCGCCGAGGAGGGCTACATCAAGCCCGAGGACATTGCACGGCTCAAGGCCTTCCGCGACAATCCTTCCGATGACAGCTGGAGAAAGTGAGGAAACCAACCCATGAGACATCTCATTGACATCATCGACCTGAGTGTGGAGGAGATCAACGAGCTGATCACCACCGCCGAGGACATCATCGCCAACCCGACCAAGTATGCCGAGGTCTGCCACGGCAAGAAGCTGGCAACGCTGTTCTTCGAGCCTTCCACCCGTACCCGCCTGTCCTTCGAGGCCGCCATGCTGGATTTGGGCGGCCGGACCCTGGGCTTCTCCGACGCCTCCACCAGCTCCGCCGCCAAGGGCGAGACCGTAGGCGATACGGTGCAGGTGGTCAGCGGCTACGCCGACATTATCGCCATGCGTCACCCCAAGGAGGGCGCGCCCTACGCCGCCACCCAGGTTTCCTCCATCCCCGTCATCAACGCCGGTGACGGCGGCCACAATCACCCCACCCAGACGTTGACGGACCTGCTGACCATCCACAGAGAGTTCGGCCATCTGGACAACCTGACCATTGGTTTCTGCGGCGACCTGAAGTTCGGCCGCACGGTCCATTCTCTGGTCACTGCCCTGTGCCGGTATGAGAACATCAAGTTTATCTTTATCTCTCCTCCGGAGCTGAAGATTCCCGACTATCTGAAGGAGAACGTTCTGGACGCCCAGGGCAAGGACTATGTGGAAGTGGAGAGCATGGAGGACGCCATGCCCCAGCTGGATATTCTCTACATGACCCGCGTCCAGAAGGAGCGGTTCTTCAACGAGGCCGATTACCTGCGTCTGCGGGATACCTACATTCTGGACCCGGAGAAGCTGTCCACCGCCAAGCCCGAAATGCGGGTGCTCCATCCCCTGCCCCGTGTCAATGAGATTACCGTGGATGTGGACAAGGACCCCAGAGCTTGCTATTTCCGTCAGGCCGCCAATGGTAAATTCGTCCGCATGGCTCTTATCATGAAACTTCTGGAGGTGCACGCATGAACATCGACAGCATTCGCAACGGCTACGTCCTGGACCACATCAAGGCCGGACGCAGCATGGAGATTTACAAGTATCTGAAACTCAACGAGCTGGACTGCTCCGTGGCCATCATCAAGAACGTCAAGAGCAGCAAAATGGGCAAGAAGGATATTATCAAGATTGACTCCCTCATTGACCTGGATTTGACGGTTCTGGGCTATATTGACCCCGGCATTACCGTCAATGTCATTCGGGACGGCAAGCTGCTGGAGAAGAAGCCCCTGGAGCTGCCCCCCAAGCTGGTGAATGTCATTCATTGTAAGAATCCCCGCTGCATCACCTCCACGGAGCCTCAGCTGGACGCTATTTTCCTGCTGGGCCATAAGGCCGACGGTAAGCGTGCCTATCGCTGCGCCTATTGCGATACGGAGTTTAAGCGGTAATCTATCCCCGCAATAAGGCCCAAATATAAAGGTTTTACTCGATTTTTTTCAAAAAATCGCAGGGGTCCAGGGGGCAGCGCCCCCGGTCGCCCGCCGCAGCGAGCGAAATTCCCGCGCCGCGCACGGCGCGAAATCCCCCATCGTCCCAAAGCGCCATCCGCAGATGGCGCAATCCCCACGGCGAAGCCGTAAGGCCGCCGTCCCCACCCCATCGGGGGTGGCGGACGGCGGCCTTTTGTTGGCGGCTTGAGAAAATCCACATCACCACCGTTTTACACTGTGGACACGCCCACAGCGCAAAAAAGCCGCTGTCCGTTGGGACAGCGGCTTCATTATGCTTTGGGGAAATTACAGCAGGGTGGAGAAGTGCTTGATGGTACGGACCATCTGAGAAACGTAGGAGTTCTCGTTGTCGTACCAGGAAACAACCTGCACCTGGGTCTTGCCGTCGGGCAGCTTGCAGACCATGGTCTGAGTGGCATCGAACAGGGAGCCGTAACGCATGCCGATAACATCGGAGGAAACGATCTCGTCGGTATTGTAGCCGAAGGACTCGGTAGCAGCAGCCTTCATAGCGGCGTTGATCTCGTCAACGGTGACGCTCTTGGCGCAGACAGCGTTCAGGATGGTGGTGGAGCCGGTGGGAGTGGGAACACGCTGAGCAGCGCCGATCAGCTTGCCGTTCAGCTCGGGGATAACCAGGCCGATGGCCTTGGCAGCGCCGGTGGAGTTGGGAACGATGTTCACAGCACCAGCTCTGGAGCGGCGCAGGTCGCCCTTTCTCTGGGGGCCGTCCAGGATCATCTGATCGCCGGTGTAGGCGTGGATGGTGCACATAATGCCGGACTCAACGGTAGCCAGGTCGTTCAGAGCCTTAGCCATGGGAGCCAGGCAGTTGGTGGTGCAGGAAGCAGCGGAGATGATGTTGTCTTCCTTGGTCAGGGTATTGTGGTTGACGTTGTAAACGATGGTGGGCAGGTCGTTGCCGGCGGGAGCGGAGATAACGACCTTCTTGGCGCCAGCGTCGATGTGAGCCTGAGCCTTGGCCTTGGAAGTATAGAAACCGGTGCACTCCAGGACAACGTCCACACCCAGCTCGCCCCAGGGCAGCTCGGCAGCGTTGGCCTTGGCATAGATGGTGATCTTCTTGCCGTCCACAACAATGTGGTCCTCGCCGGCCTCAACAACATGGCCCTGAGCAGCGTAGTTGCCCTGGGTGGAGTCGTACTTCAGCAGGTGAGCCAGCATGGCGGGGCTGGTCAGATCGTTGATGGCAACAACCTCAAAGCCCTCAGCGCCGAACATCTGACGGAAAGCCAGACGGCCGATACGGCCAAAACCATTGATCGCAACTTTAACAGACATTTGTAACTTCCTCCAATTCAATACATACACTTGGATCAGAAAAGACTACTTCTGCACACCAAATGTTCAGGAAAGTTAGACTTTTCGTTCCCCATTATTATAATCCATTTTGATTTTGCTGTAAAGCATTTGCCATCATGGTATTTTCCATAAAACAATATCGTTCCTACCGTACCGATTTGTATATGTTTGGCAGTATTCATACTATTTTAACAATTCCAGACGAAAAACAGCGCCCCCTCTTGCCTTTTTTGCAAAAAGGGTTTATAATCTTTTTTAGGGTAATACAAAATTTTTTAGCATCCGCAACGATCTATAAGACCGCCCCCATCGGGTACCTGAGAGGATGTTTGATATGGCAACATTTTTCGTCAACGGCACGGAGGTCTACGCCTCCGGCAACGAGAAGCTCATCCGCTTTCTGCGGGACGAGCTGCACCTGACGTCCGTCAAGGACGGATGCAGCGAGGGCGCCTGCGGCACCTGCACCGTTCTGGTGGACGGCAAGCCCACCCGGGCCTGCGTTCCCACCACCGCCAAGCTGGAGGGAAAACACGTCCTCACCGTCGAGGGCCTTTCCCCCTTTGAAAAAGAGGTCTACACCGCCGCCTTTGCCGAGGCCGGCGCGGTCCAGTGCGGCTTCTGCATCCCCGGCATGGTCATGAGCGCCAAGGCCCTGCTGGATGCCAACCCCAACCCCACAGAGGAAGAAGCCGCCTTCGCCATTCGTACCAACATCTGCCGCTGTACGGGCTATGTGAAGATCATCAAGGCCATTTTGCTGGCCGCCGAGTATCTGCGCAACGGGTCTGTCCCCCAGGCCCCCGACGACTGGAATGTGGGCAGCCACGTCCACCGCGTGGACGCGGCGGAAAAGGTTCTGGGTACCGGTCAGTACCCCGACGACATCTATTTGGACGGCATGATCTATGCCAGCGCCGTCCGCAGCGCCTACCCCAGAGCCCGAGTGCTGTCCATCGATACGACGGAAGCCAAGGCGCTGCCCGGCGTGGTGGGTGTGTTCACCGCCGAAGATATCCCCGGTATGAACAAGGTGGGCCATCTGGTCCACGACTGGGACACCATGATTGCTGTGGGCGATATCACCCATTATTTGGGCGACGCCATCTGCATCGTAGCCGCCGAGACCCAAGAGATTCTGGCTGAGGCGAAAAAGCTGGTGAAGGTGGAATACGAAGAGCTGCCCATGGTCCGCTCTCCCCAGGAGGCCATGGCCCCTGACGCGCCTTTGGTCCATCGGGAGGGCAATCTGCTGGCCCACAAGCATATCCAGCGTGGTAATGCAGCCTTTGCCATTGCCAAGTCCAAATATGTGCTGACGGAGCGGTTCTCCACGCCCTTCACAGAGCACGCCTTCCTGGAGCCGGAGTGCGCCGTGGCCTATCCCGACGGCGACGGCGTTATGGTCATTTCCACGGACCAGGGCGTTTATGACACTCAGCATGAGACCATGCGGATGCTGGGTCTGCCCGCCGAGCTGGTGAAGGTCCAGAACGCCCTGGTGGGCGGCGGCTTCGGCGGCAAGGAGGATGTGACGGTTCAGCACCATGCGGCTCTGGTAGCCTATCTGACCAAGCGGCCCGTCAAGGTGAAGCTGACCCGTGCCGAAAGTCTCCTCATTCACCCCAAGCGCCACCCCATGGAGATGGAATTCGCCCTGGGCTGTGACGAAAACGGCATTATCCAGGGTGTGGCGGCCAATATCATCGCCGATACCGGCGCGTATGCGTCCCTGGGCGGCCCTGTACTGGAGCGTGCCTGCACCCACGCCGCCGGTCCCTACAACTATCAGAACTTCCAGATTGACGGCTATGCCTACTATACCAACAATCCGCCTTCCGGCGCGTTCCGTGGCTTCGGCGTCACCCAGTCCTGCTTTGCCATTGAAAGTCTGCTGAACAAGATGGCGGATCTGGTGGGCATCAGTCCTTGGGAAATCCGGTTCCGCAATGCCATCCGTCCCGGCCAGGAGTTGCCCAACGGCCAGATTGTGGACGAGTCCACCGGTCTGGTGGAGACGCTGCTGGCGGTGAAGCCCTACTATGAGAGCACGCCCTATGCCGGTATCGCCTGTGCCATGAAGAACGCCGGTGTCGGCGTGGGTATTCCCGACACGGGCCGTGTGCTGCTGAACGTCATCGACGGCAAGGTACACATCAACGCCGGTGCATCCTGCATCGGCCAGGGTTTGGGCACCGTTCTGACGCAGATGGTCTGTGATACCACGGGTCTGCGGCGGGATCAAGTGATCTATGAGCGGGCCAGCACCTTTAACGCCCCCGACTCCGGCACCACCTCCGGTTCCCGTCAGACGTTGGTCACCGGTGAAGCCTGCCTGCGTGCGGCTACCCAGCTGAAAGAGGCGTTGGGCGACCAGCCGTTGGAAGCCCTCAACGGCAAGGAGTATTTCGGCATGTACCTGGCCAAGACGGACCCCCTGGGCGCGGATGTGCCCAACCCCGTGAGCCACGTTGCCTACGGTTACGCCACCCAGGTTTGTCTGCTGAAAGAGGACGGCAAGGTGGATGCCATTATTGCAGCCCACGACGTGGGCAAGGCCGTAAACCCCAAGGCCTGTGAGGGCCAGATTGAGGGCGGTGTGGTCATGTCCCTGGGCTTCGCTCTGACCGAGCAGTTCCCCGTGGTGGACTGCCGTCCTACGGCTAAGTTCGGTACACTGGGCCTGTTCAAAGCCGATAAGATTCCCACGGTCAAGGCCATTCTGGTGGAAAAGTCGGGCCTGAAGCTGGCCAAGGGCGCTATTGGTATCGGTGAGATTACGTCCATTCCCACGGCTCCGGCTATCGCCGACGCCTATTATCGGTTGGACGGCCAGTTCCGGACCTCCCTGCCCTTGGAGAATACGCCGTATTCCCGTAAGAAGTAAGCGCTAAAAACACGCACAGCACCAAACATTAAAAGTTTTACTCGATTTTTTTCAAAAAATCGAGTAAAACTTTTAACTATTTTCTTGTTGCAAGACGTGCAGCGTCTCCGGCGTATCCACGTCCGTCAACTCCCGTTCGTCGGTTTCCACCGGCAGCAGCAATTCCTCATGTGCCTTAATCACAGCGCTGCCGCCGGTATCCCCTGTCAAGCTGCACAATTCCCCATACAACTTTTTAGGAAACAAGCACGGATTTCCCCGCCGTCCGCCATGACAGGCGGCGGCGATTCGCTCCGGCTCCCGCCGCCATGCCGACACAATCCGGCCCACCGTACTGGGTTCCAACAACGGCTGGTCACTGACCAAATACAAAATACCGTCGCAATCCATCAGCTGTTCTGTACCCAGCCGCACCGTGCGGCTCAATCCCTCCTCCGGCCGCTCATTGATGCAGACCTCCGCCGGATATCCTCCAACCTGTTCGGCCAGCTCCGGCGAGGTAACCACCACGATTTTTGCAAAGACCCCGTCTGGAATCGTCTCTAACGCCCGCTCCAGCAGCGTCTTTCCATCCAGCTCCGCCTGCAATTTACAGCCGCCGAACCGGCTGCCGCTGCCCGCCGCCATCAGCAAACATCCTACACGTAAGGGTTCCAAAACTATCGCCTCCTTTGCCCGTAGTATATCCAAAAAAACCGGGTGCCGCAACCGCAGGACACCATTATTCTTTTTAAAATATTACCCTGTACCTTTTTTCTGCTTCAAAACTATGCTATAATTTTTTATACAGAAGTAAAACCCTGTCACTTTTTATACATTAAGGAGGGCTAATCCATGGTAGTAGGCAAATCTGTCACCCGCGTCGATGCCTACGACAAGGCCACCGGCCGTGCCAAGTACACCGACGATCTGTGTGACAAGTCGGCGCTGGTGGCCCGGATCAAACATTCCGAGATCGCCCACGGCTTTGTCAAATCCGTCGATACCGCCGCCGCCGAAGCTATCCCCGGCGTGGTGAAGGTCTTTACCTGCTTCGACGTTCCCAATGTCCCCTTCCCCACCGCCGGTCACCCCTGGTCCACCGACCCCCATCATCAGGATGTGGCAGACCGGCTGCTGCTCAACCGCCACGTCCGCTACTACGGCGACGATGTCTGTGTAGTGGTGGCCGAAAACGAAGTGGCCGCCGCCCAGGCCGAACGGGCCATCCGGGTGGAATACGAGGAACTCCCCTTTGTTCTGGACGTGCAGGAGGCCATGAAGCCCGACGCCCCCCAGATTCAGGAGAATTTCCCCGGCAACATCCTGGGTCACACCAGCGTCCGCAAGGGCGACTATGAGAAGGCCATTCAGGAGCCGGGCCTGATCAAGGTTGAGGGCTGGTACGACACCCCCACCGTCCAGCACTGTCACATCGAAAACCACATCTGTTACGCCCAGATGGAGGCAGGCCGCGTCATCGTCACCTCCTCCACCCAGATTCCCCACATCGTCCGCCGCGTCGTGGGTCAAGCCCTGAATATTCCCTGGGGCAAGGTCCGCGTCATCAAACCCTACATCGGCGGCGGCTTCGGCAACAAGCAGGACGCTTTGTATGAGCCTTTGTGCGCCTGGGTGTCCTATATGCTGGGCGGCCGTCTCGTCAAAATCGACTGCTCCCGCGAGGAGACCTTCGTCTCCAACCGCGTCCGCCACGCCATCCGCTCCCATATCATCTCCTGGGTCCGGCCTGACGGCACCTTTGCCGCCCGGAAGCTGGAGTGCTTCTCCAATCAGGGCGCTTACGCGTCCCACGGCCACGGCGTCAACGCCAAGGGCATGAACGCATTCCCTCAGCTGTACCCCTGCGACAATGTGGAATGTGATTCCTACACCGTCTATACCAACCGTCCCGCCGCCGGCGCCATGCGCGGCTACGGTATCCCCCAGGCCATGTTTGCCGGAGAGGCCCACATTGACGACGTGTGCAAGGCCATCGGCGCCGACCCCATCGACTTCCGCCGCTCCCACGTCATGCCCAAGGGCTATGTGGACGGTTTCTCCAAGAACGAGAACTACTATGACACCTTCAATCAGGTCATGGACAAGGGCCTGATTCTTTCCGACTTCCGCCGCAAGCAGAAGGAATACGCCAACCAGACCGGCCCGATCCGCCGGGGCGTGGGTATGGCGCTGTTCTGGTACAACACCGCCGTGTGGCCCATCTCCCTGGAGTCCAGCTCCTGCCGCATGGTGCTGAACCAGGACGGCTCCATTCAGATGCAGACCGGTGAAACGGAAATCGGTCAGGGCTGTGACACGGCCTTTGCCCAGATGGCCGCCGAAGCGCTGGGTATCCCCGTGGAGGATGTCCACCCGGTTTCCACCCAGGACACCGACGTGACGCCCTTCGGCACCGGCGCGTATGCGTCCCGTCAAACGTACATCGGCGGTTTCGCCATCAAGCAGACGGCCATGCTGCTGAAAGAGCGGATTCTCCGCTATGCCAAGGAGCTGACCCGTCAGGATGTTTCCCTGTTGGATCTCCGGGACGGTAAGATCATCCGGACCTCCGATGGCCGGGAGCTGATGACCCTGGGTGAGCTGGCGACGGAAGCCCTGTACTCCCTGGAGCACAGCGAGCATCTCACCGCCGAGAGTACCTATCAGATCAAGAACAACGCCTATTCCTTTGGATGCAGCTTTGCCGAGGTGGAAGTGGACATTCCCCTGTGCAAGGTCAAGCTGCTGAATCTGGTCAATGTCCACGACTGCGGCACCCTCATCAATCCCCAGCTGGCCGAGGCTCAGGTCCACGGCGGCATGTCCATGGCCATCGGCTACGGACTCAGCGAAGAGCTGAAGTTCGATGCCAAGACCGGCAAGCCCCTGAACAACAATCTGCTGGACTACAAGCTGTCCACTTTTATGGACCATCCCGATTTGACCGTGGACTTTGTGGAAAACGCCGAGCCGACCAGCCCCTACGGCACCAAAGCCCTGGGCGAACCCCCGGCCTGTTCCGGTGCGCCGGCCATCCGCAACGCCATTCTCAACGCCACCGGCGTGGCCGTGGACCGCGCCCCGGTGACGCCCCACATTCTGTTCGACCGCTTCACCGAAGCCGGTCTGCTGTAAAGGAGGCCCCTGCACATGTACGATATCAAAGCGCTCTATGAAGCCCGGAGCGTCCAGGAAGCCGTCTCCCTGCGGCTGCAACATCCGGACGCCCATATCATTGCCGGCGGCTCCGACGTGCTCATTAAGATGCGCGAGGGCAAACTGGCCGGCTGTGAACTCCTCAGCATTTACGGCATCGACGCCCTCCGGGGCGTGACGCTGGAGGAGGACGGCACCATCCGCATCGGTTCTCTGACCAGCTTTTCCCACATCACCAAGAGCCCCATCATTCAGGAGCATATCAACGTGCTGGGCGAAGCTGTGGACCAGGTGGGCGGCCCGCAAATCCGCAACATCGGCACCATCGGCGGCAACACCTGCAACGGCGTGACCTCCGCCGATTCCGCCTCTACCCTGCTGGCCTGGGACGCCATTGTGGAGCTGACGGGCAAGGACGGCGTCCGCCGTCTGCCCATCCGGGACTTCTATATGAAAGCCGGTGTGGTGGACCTGCACCCCGACGAGATTCAGACGGCCATTCTGATTCCCAAGGAAGCCTATGCGGGCTATCAGGGCCACTATATCAAATACGCCATGCGCAACGCCATGGACATTGCCACCACGGGCTGCTCGGTCAATGTGAAGCTGTCCGCAGACAAGAAGACCCTGGAGGACGTGCGCATTGCCTACGGCGTGGCGGGCCCGGTGCCCATGCGGTGCCCCACGGCGGAAGCGCTGGCCAAGGGCAAAGCCGTTTCCGCAGAGGTTGTGGAAGCCTTCGGTCAGGCGGTTCTGGAGGATATCAACCCCCGAGACAGCTGGCGCGCCTCGAAAGCCTTCCGGCAGCATATCGCGGTGGAGCTGGCCAAGCGGGCATTGCAGAAATCCATTGAACTGGCGGGAGGTGCGTTGTAATGGCACAATATAAGCTGATCCACTGGAACCTCAACGGCAAGGACGTGGAAACCATGGTGGATGTGCGGGCGTCTCTGACGGACGTGCTGCGCAACGACTATCGGATGACCTCGGTGAAAAAGGGCTGCGAGGTGGGCGAGTGCGGCGCATGCAATGTCATTATTGATGGCGAGTGCTTCAACTCCTGCATCTATCTGGCGGTTTGGGCGGACGGAAAACACGTCCGGACGCTGGAAAGCCTGTTGGGGTCCAATGGTGAATTGAGTGATATTCAACAGGCCTTTGTGGATGAAGCGGCCATTCAGTGCGGCTTCTGTACGCCGGGCTTTATTATGACAGCGGTGGAAATTCTCGAGAGCGGTAAGCTGTACAGCGACGAGGAATTGAGAAAGCTGCTGTCGGGCCACCTGTGCCGTTGTACGGGATATCAGAATATCCTGCGGGCAGTGAAAAAGACCATGTACCGCCGTCTCGGTAAGGAGCTCCCCGCCGAGTAAGCACCCAAAGATAAAAGTTTTACTCGATTTTTTTCAAAAAATCGCGGAGTCCAGAGGCAGGGCCTCTGG
>DVJJ01000002.1 GCA_018716875.1 Candidatus Avoscillospira avistercoris | reverse complement strand
GCAAGGAGGAACGGATTATGTCTGTACTGCACATCACAAAGGATACGTTTGAAAAGGAAGTCATGGCTTCCACGGTACCGGTTCTGGTGGATTTCTGGGCCACCTGGTGCGGTCCCTGCCGCATGGTGGGTCCCATCCTCGATGAAATCGCCGCTGAGCGCAGCGACATCAAGGTCTGCAAAATCAATGTGGATGAGGAGCCGGAACTGGCTGCCCGCTTCCAGATCATGACCATCCCCACCCTGATGGTCATCAAAAACGGCGCCATCGTGCACCAGTCTGCCGGCGCCCGGCCCAAGCAGCAAATTCTGGACCTGCTGTAAAACTGGATACCCATGTTCCGGCTGCGGCCTTTACCCGCAGTCGGAACATTTTAAAACGCGGTTCTCAGCCATTGGCTGGGACCCGCGTTTTGTATCGTTATGATTGGATATTTTCTGCGAACCGCTGCAAAATCGCAGCAACCTGCGTACGAGTGGCGGAACCGCCGGGAGACAATCTCTGATCTCCCACACCGGAAATCAGGCCCCGGTCCACCGCCCAGCCCATGGCCTGGACCGCATAGCCGGACACCGCCGACGCATCGCGGAAGCTGTCCAGCGAACCGCTGCCGCCATCAACGGCCACGCCTGTATGGTTGGCATACCGATACAGGATGGTGGCCATCTGTTCCCGGGTCACCGGCACATTGGGGGCAAAGCGGCTGTCGCTGACACCCTGGACAATACCGTTGGCCGCGGCCCAGGCCACGGCCTGGGTATACCAGGCGTCGGCCGGGACGTCGGCAAAGTTGGCAGTCCCCGCGTTGGGCACTCCCGCCATTCGGTGGAGCACGGTCACCAGCATGGCACGGCTCATGGAAACGCTGGGACCAAATTCCGTCTCGCTGATGCCCAGAAACAGACCGTTGGACACGGCATAATTCACTGCTTCAGCATACCAATCGTCGGGCCCCACATCGGTAAAGGTGTGCACCGGCTTGGGATTTTCTTCCGGCGTCTCCTCCGGCTCCTCTTCCCGTTCAAAGGTCACCACCACGGTATCTATGGCCTTGAGGCCCGTCAGCCGGGTGCTCTCCGTCACTTCCCTGCCGTTCACCAGGATTTTGGCAATGCGATATCCCTTGTCCGGCGTAATGGTAACGGTTCCGTCGCTGGCAGCGTGGACCTTGCCGCCGCTGCCGTTGACAGAAACTGTTGGCGTCCGGTCCTCCACTGTGGACGAAGAACCACCGGAAGAAGAGCCACCGGAAGAAGAACCGCCGGAGGAAGTTTGCGTCACAGACAGCTCAACTGTCTCATACCTTGTTCCGTTCAGGAATCGGTCCAGCACCGTAGCCTTAGGCACACCGGTCACCTGGGTTCCATCAGCCACCGTCAGTGTTCCCAGGTCCAGCGTACCGTCTGCCGCCGTCAGCGGCGTCCGGGAGGCGACATACAACGTAACGGTCCCTGCCACACTGTCCACGGTCACGGCATAGGTGTCGCCTTTTCCCTGGAACTGCACTGTCTGTGCATTGGTAATATCCATGGTGACCTCAGCCGCATACCGGTCGGTTCCCACGTCCCGCAGCTCCACAGCTGCCGTCGTCCCCTGCTTGTCAAAGGATAGGGAAAGCTCCGCAGCCAAAACATTGGCCGACAGCATGGCGCCCAGGGTCAGCGCACAGATTCCCCGTTTTATCCAACGCTTCATTGCGTCCTCCATTTCTACCATTGCGTTACTGCTCCAATACGATACCGGGCATGGAATCGTAACGGGGCACACTGATGGCCAGTGTATCACTGGTCATGCGCGGATTGTCACCGTCCACCGTCTCAGCGCGCCACATCTGGGCCTGCAATGCAATCATCACCGAATTTCCGACTGCATGATTATCACCGTGGTCCTCATTGACCTGCCGGAACGCCTCCTGATTCTCAGGAACGAAAAGGAAAAATCCGTCGCTGATGGTGCTGACCTGCCCATCCTCCGGGATTTCCGCAAAGAGCAGCGTCTCACCGGACAAGGTCTGTTTGGTGACCACCGGCGCTTCCGAGGAGCCGGGCTTCATGGTCTGCATCTGCGCCACCACACGGACGCTGTTATACAGCGGATCGCCGCGATAGCTGCCGGTAACCACCACCGTTCCGGCGGGAATGGTTTCTGTCTGGCCGCCATCGATGGCATAGGTGTAATCCCGCTCCAGAACACCGATGGAAGCCCCCTCTGTAAAGGCGATATTGTCGCCGGGATAGCTGAGCAGATGGATATCCGACAGGGTCACATAATCCGGGACACCGGTAATCACCACCTGGGCAGCGTCATACATCCAGATACGGGTATCCGAAGTCTCTACGCCGGGCTTATTAAAGTATGCCAGGAAGGTCTCGCCACTCTGATTTTCGTTGTCAGTGAAGGAGCCGGTCTTGGCTACCGTTTCCTGACCGCTTTCACCGGTAATGGTCACGGTATAGGTGCCGTCAGCGGGAAGCTGCGCGCCGGTGATCTTCCAGCCACCGGTGGTCAACAGCTGTTCCTCCTTGGCGGCAATCACAATGTCGCCATTCTCCAGGCGGGTGATTGTATAGCGGTCGGCGTCAATCGTCTGGTCATAGGAAATACGAACCTGATTGGATTCCGCCGTTGCAGCTTCATAACCCAGCTTGTCAATTACCCGTACCGTGTAAGCAAACGCCATGTTATTGGCAGTGCCCACTGTATCCGTATAGGTCTGCGTCTCGCTGCCATTGCCCATGAGGAAGCCCACCGGGGTACCGTTGCGCAGAATCTCATAACCTTGGATGCGGTCAGCATCACCAGACACGGTGATGGTCAGCTGCGTCTGCTTCTCACCCTCAACAGCAGCGGTCACATTGGCCGTCAGCTCTGCCTGCCGTTCCCCATTGAGACGGTCCCGGCGGGACTGGTCATTGAGATACCAGATATTGCGGGTTTCTTCGGCATACTCCGCCAAGGTCGTTTTTGTCTGCTGGCTGAGCTCCATGCCCCAACGAGTGAAGAACTCCGTCAAATCCTTGCCGGTAACCTCCGCGGCAATCAATGCGATCCGGTCGTCCTTGCTGGCAGCATCACTATAGGCTCCAGCCTTCCACTTTGCAAAGAACGCATTGTAGAAGTCCAGCGCGCCCGCACCATCCAGGGGATTTCCGGCTTCGTCGTAAGCCAGATGCAGCTGCCAATACATGCCCAGTTGTGTAAAGACATCGCCGGCTTGTCCCGGTTTGCCCAGGGCCACTTTGTCGAAAATCGCCGTGTACATGCCCTCCAGGCGAGACGGTCCCGTCATGTTGCCGGTATCTGCCGTCTGAGCCACCAGAGAATAGATGTTGTTGGTGATCTCCGCATACCCGATTTTGTCCATGTTGTGGCCAATTTCATGGGCGATGCCCCAGCCGTACAGGCCGTTGACATCATCGGCATCGATACCGCCGCCGGTACTGTTCTGACCCAGGGGATAGCCGGTGACCATGGAACGGGTCTCCGGATAATCGATGCCCACATAGCTGCCGGCGGCAAACATAAACGCACCGGAGAACATCCGAGAGAACCGGATATTCTGTCGGGTCTCCATGGGATAGCGGTAGTCTGCAAACACTGCGTCACCATCAATCACGCCTTGGGTTTTGTTTGCCAGGAATAGCAGCTGCTCCCAGGCACAGATGGCGTCGTACAGTTTTTGGGTCATTTCCTCTGCGGATGCCTGTGCACCACCCAAACCGGCCAACACCTGGTCCGCAGGCAGAGACAGCAACACACTGGGGGTAGCAATTTCCGTTGCATTGCGGATGTTGGTTCTGCGGCTGCTGTCGTTGGGGAACGTCAGTCCAGATACATAAGTCCGCAGCGTTTCTACATAGGCGGCAATCTGCGCTTTGCGCTCCTCAGCACTTCTGCCGTACCACTGGTCCGATGTAATATCCAGCAGCGGAATCTCGGTTACTACATTCTTCTGTGCAGAGATATCCCGGATTTGGAGCTTGAGCTCATCAGCATGGCTGCCGCTGTACTCCAGGTACAGGGAACCCCCCCGCTCACCGGAACCGCTGTTGCCGATGGGATTCAGATAAATCTGATTGCGACCGTTGTGGAGCGTATACCGCTTGGCTTCGGTTCCCGCCTCCGAATACTGCTGCCACTGAACCAGGGTTGCTGTCTCACCATCGCCAAGGCCCTCCACATAGAAGGAAACAGATTGGTTGGACAGGGCGGTAATGCCCAAAGGCTGCAGCGCCGAAGCTGTCTGACCATACTTCTGATCGGCAGCGCCGCTGCGGGAAGTGAAGCCGCTGCGGACCACCAAGGTTTCACCGTTCAAAAGCTGCTGGGCATTCTCCAGCTGATCCAGCAGAACAGACCGTTCTACATAGTAGGCGTCTACATTTTCCGCTTTGGTCCGCAGGGCTGCAATGCGCTCAGCATCCACACCCTGGGCCAAAACCGTGTGGCTGTCATTGGCGAACAGCGCCTCAATCTCGTCAGCCAATCCATCATACTCATAGAAGGTAACCTCCGACAGGCTCATATTACCGGCGCCGTCCCATTGGCTGGGCTCTACTGTCAGAGAAGTGACAGACATGCGGGGGAACTTGACAATAAAATACTCGTTGTACTTGGCCGCTTCATAGGAAACCTGGGACGCGGGCACTTCCTCCCCATTGACCCAAATGGTAAAGCTTTTAAAGAAATCCCGGTATCGCCTGCCATCGTTGTTCTGAACATCCGG